>DAIEEM010000178.1 GCA_027325905.1 Rhodocyclaceae bacterium | reverse complement strand
CTCCAGCAAGCCGAAGGACGCCCAGGGGCGCTTCCTCAAGGGCGTGATCCTGACGGAAATGAACAAGCTCCCCGAGGCCACTGCGGTGTTCACCAAGCTCACCGAGGACTACCCCGAACTGCCGGAGCCCTACAACAACCTGGCCGTGATTTACGCTCAGCAGAAGCAGTACGAAAAGGCCAAGCAGGCGCTGGAGATGGCGATCCGCACCCATCCTTCCTATGCCACGGCCCATGAGAACCTCGGCGACATCTACGCGCGCCTGGCGACCCAGGCCTACGACAAGGCCTTGCAACTGGATTCGTCCAATTCGAGCGCCCAGATCAAGCTGGCGACGATCAAGGAGCTGATGAGCGTCAACCCGCGCGTCGGCGCCATGCGGCCCGCCGCTAGGCCCGCCATCGCCGCCAAGCCAGCGGTAGTCGCCGAGGCGAAGCCCGTCGAAGCAAAGCTGGCGGATGCCAGCCCGGCGGAAGCGGTTAAGCCGGCGGAAGCCAAGCCCGTCGACCTCAAGCCTGAAGTCAAGGTTGCTGCCGCGCCGCCCACCGCGGCACCGACGAAATCCGCGGAAGCGGCCGGCGACAGCGTCGCCGAAGCGACCAAGGCGCTCGACGGCTGGCTGGCGGCCTGGTCGAAGAAGGACGTCAAGGCCTATCTCGCGCACTACGCCAGGGACTTCCAAACGCCCGGCGGCGAACCGCGCGCCGCCTGGGAATCCGAGCGCGCCAAGCGCATCAACAAACCTGGCGTCATCCAGGTCGGTTACGAGAAGCTGCACATCAGCGTCGATGGCGATGTCGCCACGGCGCGCTTCCGCCAGCACTACAAGTCAGGCGCGCTCAAGACCGGCAGCAACAAGGTCGTGGTGCTGGTACGCCGCGACGGCCGCTGGCTGATTCAGCAAGAGAGGATCGGCAACTGATGGCGCTTCGTTGTTTCCGCCTGCGCCGTTCTGCGTTCGCCGCCCTCCTCGCCAGCGTCCTTGCCGTTCCGCTCTCCGCCGCCGCCGCCAACCCGGCGCGTTACTCCGATTCCGGCCCCGAGCCGCAGTTGGCCCGCATCTTCGCCTCGATCGAGGACAACAAGCTGGAAGCAGCCTACGACGAGACCGAGTCGCTGCTCAATGCCTACCCGAATTTCCGTCTCGCCAACCTCATCAAGGGCGACCTGCTGCTCGCCCGCACGCGCCCGCTCACGGCCTTCGGCGAAGGCGGCGGCGTCGCGGCGAAGGACAAGGTCGCCGACTTGCGCGACGAGGCACTGGCCCGCCTGCGCGCCTACAAGACAAAACCGCCCACCAACTACGTGCCGCGCTACCTGATGCAGTTGCAGCCCGACGAGAAATACGCAATCGTCGTCGATACGCAGAAGGCACGCCTCTATCTCTACCAGAACGACAACGGCACGCCGCGCTTCGTCGCCGACTACTACGTCACCCACGGCAAGCTCGGCACCGACAAGCTCAAGGAAGGCGACCAGCGCACGCCCATCGGCGTCTATCACGTCACCGCCAGCCTGCCGCGCCAGAAGCTCGCCGACATCTACGGCAGCGGCGCCTTCCCGCTCAACTATCCCAACGAATGGGACAAGCGCATGGGTCGCAACGGCCACGGCATCTGGCTGCACGGCACACCCTCCAACACCTTCTCGCGCCCGCCCAAGGCCTCCGACGGCTGCGTCGTGCTCGCCAACGAAGACCTCGACGCCATCTCGAAGGACTTCCAGATCGGGCTCACGCCGGTCATCATCAGCAACAGCATCGAATGGCTTTCGCTCGACGACTGGCAGGCCGAGCGCAAATCGCTGCTCGGCATGATCGATTCGTGGCGCCGCGACTGGGAAAGCATGGACGTCAACGCCTACGGCAGCCACTACTCGGCGAAATTCCAGTCCGACGGCCAGAACCTGGCGCAGTGGATCGAACACAAGCGCAAGGTAAATGCCGGCAAGACTTGGATCAAGGTCGCCACGGACAACATCAGCATGTTCCGCAACCCCGGCAAGGATGAATATGTCGTTGTCACATTCGAACAGGACTACAAGAGCAACAACCTGTCGAACGTCATGAAGAAACGCCAGTACTGGCTCAAGGAAGACGGGCACTGGAAGATCGTTTACGAAGGTGCCGGCTGAATTCCCGTCGCACGCAGCCCCCCCCAATTCCCGGAGTATCGAGATGAAAAAAGTAGCCGCATTCCGGTTCGCGCTGGCGTTCGCCCTGCCGGCGCTGGCCGCCAACCCGCAAGTCGAGATGAAGACCAGCATGGGCACCCTGGTCATCGAGTTGTACCCCGACAAGGCACCGCAGTCGGTCGACAACTTCTTGCAGTACGTCAAGGACGGCTTCTACAACGGCGTCATCTTCCATCGCGTCATCGACGGCTTCATGATCCAGGGCGGCGGCTTCGATCCGGGCATGAAGGAAAAGCCGACGCGCGCGCCGATCCCGAACGAAGCCAAGAACGGCCTGCACAACGAACCGGGCACGCTGGCCATGGCGCGCACCAACGACCCCAACTCGGCGACGGCGCAGTTCTTCATCAACCTGGTGAACAACGACAAGCTCGACTATCCGTCCTTCGACGGCTGGGGCTACGCCGTCTTCGGCAAAGTCGTGCAGGGTTTCGATGTCGTGCAGAAGATCGCCAAGGTGTCCACACGCACCTCCGGCCACTATGAAAACGTGCCGACCACGCCGGTCGTCATCGAATCGGCGAAAATCGTCGGCAAGAAATAGCACAAGGACATCGTCATGATAAGGCTGCACACCAACCACGGCGTCATCGCCCTCGAACTCGACGCCGAGAAAGCGCCGAAGACCGTCGCCAACTTCATCGCCTATGCCACCGCCGGCCATTACGACGGCACCATCTTCCATCGCGTCATCCAGGGCTTCATGATCCAGGGCGGCGGCTTCGAGCCCGGCATGAAGCAGAAGCCGACGCAGGAACCGGTCGAGAACGAAGCCGCCAACGGCCTCAAGAACGAACCCGGCACCGTCGCCATGGCGCGCACCAGCGATCCGCATTCGGCCACCGCGCAGTTCTTCATCAACGTCGCCGACAACGCCTTCCTCGACCATCCCGGCCAGGACGGCTGGGGCTACTGCGTCTTCGGCCGCGTCACCGAGGGCATGGACGTCGTCGAGGCGATCAAGGGCGTCAAGACCGGCCGCAGCGGCTTCCACCAGGACGTGCCGGTCGAGGACGTGGTGATCGAGCGCGCCGAAGTCTGCTGACGGCGGATTTGCCGACACCTGAGTTGGCGACGCCGCACTTGACGACACTGTTCGTCTCCGACATCCACCTGCACTCGTCGCGCCCGCAGACGGCGCGACTGTTCGGCGACTTCCTCGCCGGACCGGCCGCGACAGCCGGCGCGCTCTATATCCTCGGCGACCTCTTCGACGCCTGGGCTGGCGACGACGATCTTGCCGATCCATTCAACGCCGGCGTCTGCGCGCGGCTCGCGTCCCTCTCCGCCGCCGGCACGCCGATCTATTTCCTGCCGG
>DAIEEM010000175.1 GCA_027325905.1 Rhodocyclaceae bacterium | reverse complement strand
GCGGCAGGCCCTGGCCGCCGTATTCCGGATGGCAGTCGAGCGCCGTCCAGCCGCCTTCGGCAAATTGCCTGTAGGCTTCCTTGAAGCCGGCCGGCATGCTCACCTGCTTGTCGTGCCACTTGGCGCCTTCCTGGTCGCCGCTGAAGTTGAGCGGCGCCAGCACCGCGCCGGCGAACTTGCCGGCTTCGTCGAGGATCGCCTCGACGACGTCGGCATCGGCTTCCTCGTAGCCGGGCAATTGCGCGACCTTGTCGAGGCCGGCCAACTCGTTCAGCACGAACAGCATGTCTTTCACCGGGGCAATGTAGTTGCTCATAATTCCAACACTCCAGGATTATTTGTCGTTGAGATAGCGGCGGTCGTCGAAGCTGCCGACCCAATGCGGGTAGTACACGACCATCAGCGTGATGGCCGCGCCGTTGAGCCATGCTTCGGCGAAACCGAGCAGGATGTAGTACGGGAAGTAATCGGAAAACAGTACGTCGGCCGGATAGACGCCCGCCAGCCACAGCAGCAGGGTCGACACAAAGCCCGTCGACACGACCGCGAGCGCCGCGCCGAAAAACGCGGCGCCGAAGGTGTAGACGAAGAAATTCGGCGGCAGGTACCGCTCGACGATACGCAGCAGCATGTCGGCGAAAACGCAGGGGAACACCGCCGTCACCAGCACGTTGAGCGCATACGGCTCCCATCCGGCGCCGCCGTTGAAGGTCACCGCCGCCATCACCGCCGAGAGGCCCAGTATCGCCAGTTGGCGGCCGAACATCAGCGTGAAGGCGGTGGCTCCGAGCAGGTGCAGGTTGAGGCCGGGATGGGCACCGGCCTTCATGCTCCACACCAGCAGCAGCGTGACGATGGTGCCGAGCCAGACGTTGGACTGCGCGCCGTCGAGCAGGCGCTTCCACGGCGCCGTGCGTAGGCACCACAGCCACACCGCCGCAAGCGGCACGAACGCCCCGAAGGCCCAGGGATCGCTGAAGAGTCCGGCGGGGAAGTTCATCGCCGTCGTCGGGCCGTCAGACCGCAGCGGTCAGTTCCGGCACGGCGGCGAACAAGTCCGCCACCAGGCCGTAGTCGGCCACTTGGAAGATCGGCGCATCCGGATCCTTGTTGATGGCGACGATCACCTTCGAGTCCTTCATGCCCGCCAGGTGCTGGATCGCCCCCGAGATACCGATGGCGATGTAGAGCTGCGGCGCGACGATCTTGCCGGTCTGGCCGACCTGATAGTCGTTGGGCACGAAGCCGGCGTCCACCGCGGCGCGCGAGGCGCCGAGCGCGGCGCCGAGCTTGTCGGCCAGCGGCTCGAGCAGCGCATGGTAGTTCTCGCCGGAACCGAGGCCGCGCCCGCCGGAGACGATGACCTTGGCGGCGCCGAGTTCGGGGCGCGCCGACTTGGTCAGTTCGCGGCTCATGAGCTTGGCTGCGCCGAGGTCGGGACCGGCGGCAATGTTCTCCACCGCAGCGGCGCCACCCCCATTTGCGTGCATGGCTGCGGCGTCGAAGCCGGTCGTGCGCACGGTGACGACCTTGACGGCATCGGCACTCCGGACCGTCGCCAACGCGTTGCCGGCATAGATCGGGCGCACGAAAGTGTCGGCGGAATCGACACCGACGATGTCGGAGATCTGCGCCACATCGAGCAGCGCGGCGACGCGCGGCATCACGTTCTTGCCGTGGCTCGTCGACGGCGCCAGGATATGGCTGTAGCCGGCCGCTTCATGGGCGGCTACGATCAGCGCGGCGACGTTCTCCGCGGTCTGTTCGGCGTAGTGGGCGGCGTCGGCGACTTTCACCTTGGCGACGCCGGCAACCTGCGCTGCGGCTTGGGCGACGGCGGCGCAGCCGCTGCCGACGACCAGCACATGAATCTCGCTGCCCGACTGGGCGCCGATCTTGGCTGCAGCCGTGACCGCATTGAGGGTGGCGGCCTTGAGGCTGGCGTTGTCGTGTTCGGCAATGACAAGTATGGCCATCAGATCACCTTCGCTTCGTTCTTGAGTTTGTCGATCAGTTGCGCGACGTCGGCAACCTTGACGCCGGCGGTGCGCTTGGGCGGCTCGACCACCTTGAGCGTCGCCAGACGCGGCGCGACATCGACGCCGAGGTCTGCCGGCTTGACGTTGTCGAGCGGCTTCTTCTTCGCCTTCATGATGTTGGGCAGCGTCGCATAGCGCGGTTCGTTGAGCCGCAAGTCGGTTGTGACCACGGCCGGCAGCGCCAATTCGAGCGTTTCGAGGCCGCCGTCGACTTCGCGCGTCACCGTCGCCTTGCCCGATGCGACGACGAGCTTCGAAGCAAAGGTCGCCTGCGGCCAGCCGAGCAGCGCGGCCAGCATCTGGCCGGTCTGGTTGGCGTCGTCGTCGATGGCCTGCTTGCCGAGGATCACCAGTTGCGGCGTTTCCTTGGCGACCAGCGCCTTGAGCAGCTTGGCGACGGCCAGGGGCTGCAGCTCGACGTCGGTTTCGACGAGGATGGCGCGGTCGGCGCCGAGCGCCATGGCGGTGCGCAGGGTCTCCTGGCACGCAGCAAGTCCGCAGGATACGGCCACCACTTCGCTGGCGACGCCGGCTTCCTTGAGCCGCACCGCCTCTTCGACGGCGATTTCGTCGAAGGGATTCATGGCCATCTTGACGTTGGCGAGATCGACGCCGCTGCCGTCGGCCTTGACGCGCACCTTGACGTTGTAATCGACCACGCGCTTTACGGCTACGAGGATTTTCAAACGGAACCTCCTTGGGCTTGTTCGGAAGAGTTTAGGCCACTCCAGCCCATACGGTATAGTATGGTTGCGCTATACTACGCGACTCCCACATCCGTTTCAATACCCTACCGTATGGAAAAAGCGCCGCGCACCGCCCTCGACCGCAATGCCTGGATTCACGGCGCCATCGATGTCGTCGCCGCCGACGGCATGGACGGCCTGCGCGTCGAGGTGCTGGCGAAAAAGCTGGGCGTCACCAAGGGCAGCTTCTACTGGCATTTCAAGGACCGCCGCGACCTCGTCGACGCCGTGCTCGACACCTGGCGCGAAGGCCGCATCCGCGACATCCGCAAGCAGACCGCCGCCGAACCGGGCCAGGAACTGGCGGCGCTGCACCATACCATCGACGTCTATGCCGCCGCCAAGAACCGCAAGGGCATCGCCATCGAGGCCGCCATCCGCATGTGGGCGCGCCAGGACGCCGCCACCGCCGCCATCGTCGAGGCGGTCGATGCCACGCGCCTCGACTGCACACATGCCCTCTTCCTCGCACTGGGGCTGCCCGACGCCGAAGCCAAGGCGCGCAGCGTGCTCCTCTACGCCTACGTCTTCGGCTTTTCGATGATGCAATGCGGCCAGTTTCCGATGGATGCGGCCCGGACCAAACGCTGGATCATGGAGCGCATCACGCAGTAGCCAGTCGTACGGCATATTTTCGGCACCGATCGATGTATTAAGTATTTGTCGCCAATGCCGTTGTTGTCCTTAAGCAAGTTCGAAAGGAACGACGACATGGCTATCGAACCGGCAATTTCTCCGCAACCCGCAGTGCGTCCCGTCAATGACGCCGACCGCGGCAGGCCCGATGCGCAGCCCCGGCGCGACGGCAAGAAACGCAAGGACGACGACAGGCACGACGAGGCGGGGCCGGTGCCGAACGAACGCGGGCAGATCACCGGGAAACTGATCGACGTTTTGGCTTAGCGTGCGCTGACGTTTATGTCGGCGGCGCATAGGACGTGACGTCCGTGCGCGCCAAGGAGGGCGGGATTGAACCGCCAAAGAGGCACGGTGCCAATCGCTCGGGCCGGCGGGGTGTTTCAGTTCCGATCGGGCACAATGCCGATCCATGAACGAACACCTCACCGATTTCGGCCACGGCATCTACGCCATAGATTCCGGCTTTGGCCGCGCCCATCTCGACGCCGTCCATCTGCTCGTCCATAACGGCCGCGCGGCGCTGATTGACGCGGCGGTCAATTCCGGCGTTCCGCGCGTGCTGGCGGCGCTGGAGGAACTCGATATCCCCCGCGATGCCGTCGATTACGTCGTGCTCACCCATGTCCATCTCGACCACGCCGGCGGCGCCGGTGCGTTGATGCGCGAACTGCCGAACGCGAAGCTCACCGTACATCCGCGCGGCGCGCGCCACATGATCGACCCGGCGAAGTTGACGACGGCGACCTACGCCGTCTATGGCGCGGCCAAGGCGCGCAAGATGTACGGCGAGATCGTGCCGGTGCCCAAGGACCGCGTCGTCGAAACGCCCGACGGCGCGACCATCGAGCTCGCCGGCCGCGAGCTTCTGTTCCTCGACACGCCGGGCCACGCGCGCCACCACGTCTGCATCCGCGACGGGCTGACCGGACACTTCTTCACCGGCGACACCTTCGGTTTCATCTTCCGCGAACTCGACGCCCACGGCCGCCGCCATGCCTTCCCGACGCTGACGCCGACGCAGTTCGATCCTGGGGCGCTGCACCGCTCGATCGACCGCATCATGTCCTTCGCGCCGGAGGCGGTCTACGCCACGCACTACGGCAAGGCCGGCGATACGCCGCGCCTGGCAGCCGACCTGCACCGGCTGATCGATGCCCAGGTCGAGGTCGCCTTGCGGGAAAAAAATGCCGGCGCGCATCGCAAGGCCCGCATCATGGAAAGCCTCGCCGCCATCGTCGCCGCCGAGGCCGGCTTGCAGGGCTGGCCGCTGCAAGGTCGGGCGGCACTCGACTTCTTCGGCCCCGACATCGAGCTCAACGCCCAGGGGCTGGAAGTGTGGCTCGATGTTCAGTTGTAACAATAGCTTCAAGTCGCGCGGCTACCATCCCGAAACGATTGACATCGGGCCGGTGCGCGTTCAGAATGCGCGCCATCTCAGCATCGGGGTCACCCCATGGACAGTTGCCCTAGTCGGTCTTTGCAGTAATCAGCGGGATCCGCGGCACGAGTCCATTCTCCTACCGCCGTTCCGCTGAAACAGCGGGACGGTGCGTCAAGCCAGGCAGTTCGTTGGTCCGCCCAGGCGGCGGCCTTTCTTGGCACCTCCCTGTCATGGTCGGTAATCGCAGTCGCCTCGCGGGCGATACTGCGCCGTGCCGACGAGCATAGGAAGCGATAGAAATGAACGCTACAACGCAACGCTTGCACCGCGCCTTCGCGGCCGCGATCATCGCCGCGCCCCTGCTGCTACCGCAGCCCGAAGCCTGGGCGACATCGCCCGACGAAGCGGCCGCCGCAGCGCCCGAACGCCAGGATGCCGACGCCAAGTTCCAGTCGACCTACATCTGGCAGCGGCACGGCGCCTTCCCCGCCGCCTATTCCGGCCCCAACAGCCTCAGCGCCGAGAGCGAACCGCGCAGCTATACGCTGACGGCCACAGCCTTCCTGGGCCTACGCCCGTGGGAGGGTGGCGAACTCTATTTCAATCCCGAGATGACGTCGAGCCAGTCGCTATCCGACCTTCACGGTCTCGGCGGCCTGACCAACGGCGAGGACCAGAAGGGCGGCGGCCCGAATCCCACTATCTATTCCGCGCGCCTGTTCGTCCGTCATACGTGGAATCTGGGCGGCGACAGCGAACAGGTCGAATCGGCACCGAACCAGTTGGCCGGCGCAGTCGACAAGAATCGCGTGGTATTGACGGTTGGCAAGGTGTCGCTGGTCGACATCTTCGACAACAATACGTACTCGCATGACCCGCGCACGCAATTCCTCAACTGGACGTTGATGACCTACGGCGCCTTCGACTATGCCGCCGATACGCGCGGCTACACCAACGGCGCGGCGCTCGAACACTATGTGGGCGACTGGGCCTTCCGCTTCGGCCGCTTCATGCAGCCGAAGGAGTCGAACGGTCCGCGGCTCGACTGGAGCATCTTCGCCCACTACGGCGACCAGATCGAAGTCGAACACTCGCACGAGATCGCCGGCCAGCCGGGCAAAGTGCGCCTGCTAGTCTTCCGCAACCGCGCGCGCATGGGAAGCTTCCAGGATGCCCTCGACGCCTGGCGCGCCGGCGGCAGTATCGGCGTGCCTTCGGTCGCGGATGTGCGCAAGGAGCAGACCAAGAGCGGTCTCGGCGTCAACATGGAGCAGGCGCTGAGCGCCGATCTTGGCGCCTTCCTACGCGCCAGCCGCAACGACGGTGCCACGGAAACCTACGCCTTTACCTAAGTCGAGCGCTCCGTCTCGGGCGGCGTGTCGCTCAAGGGTACGGCGTGGAACCGTCCCGACGACGTCGTCGGCTTAGGCCTCGTACAGAACGGCCTCTCGGCGACCCATCGCCAATACCTCGCTGCTGGCGGCCTGGGCGCCTTCATCGGCGACGGCGCGCCGCCGGCCGGTATGAGCTACCACTATGCCGACGAGCGCGTATTCGAAGGCTATTACAATGCCGCGATAACGAAGGAAATATCGGTCGCCATGGACGTCCAGCGCGCTTACAGCCCCGCCTACAACGCCGACCGCGGCCCGGCCACCATCCTTGGCGCGCGCATGCACCTCGAATTCTGAAACCGAACGACATCGACAGGCGATCACGATGAACTTTTTCTCAAAACTCTATTACGGCCTGCGCAAGTGGATCAAGGCGGTACAGCTCTACTTCGTCATCGCCGGCCCCGGACTGGTAGTGATGATTGCCGACAACGACGCCGGCGGCATCACGACCTACGCCGCCACCGGCGCCAAGTACGGTTACAACCTGATCTGGTTCCTGTTGATACTGGTTCCCGTCGCCTACTATGTGCAGGAGATGACGGTGCGGCTGGGGGCAGTGACGAAGCGCGGCCACGCGGAAGCCATCTTCGACGGCTTCGGCGCCTTCTGGGGTTGGTTCTCGCTGATCGACCTGATGTTCGTCGACTGGCTGACCCTGGTCACCGAGTTCATCGGCATGACGTCGGCGCTCAGCATCTTCGGTATCCCGGCCTGGGCCACCATAGCGGGCGTCGTGCTGCTGATGGGCATGATCGTTCTCAACGGTCGCTACTGGACCTGGGAAAAGATCGCCATGTTGTTCTGCGCACTCAACCTGATCTACATTCCCGGCGCGTTCATGGTGCACCCCGAAGTATCCGACATCCTCAAAGAAGGCATGATTCCAAACTTCCCCGGCGGCTTCAACGGCGAGCTGTTCTTCTTCCTCATGGCGAACATCGGCACCACAATCGCGCCTTGGATGCTGTTTTTCCAGCAGAGTTCGGTCGTCGACAAGGGCTTGCAGGAGAAGGACATCCCCTGGGGCAAGTTCGATACCATGCTCGGCTCGACGCTAACCGTGGTCGTCGCCATTTTCATCGTTATCGTCACTGGCACCGTCCTCAAGGGCGTCGATATCGACAGCGCGTCGCAGGCGGCTGAATTGCTGCTGAAGACCAACCATTGGGTCGGCACGTTCATGGCCATCGGCCTCTTCGACGCCGGCCTGCTCGGCGCCATTTGCATCTCGCTGGCGAGTTCATGGGCCTTCGGCGAAATCTTCGGCTGGGCACACTCGCTCAATCAAAAGATCAAGGAAGCGCCGTGGTTCTACGCCAGCTATTTCTTCACCCTGATCACCGCCGGCCTCGTCGTACTGATCCCCAACGCACCGCTGGTGCTGATCACTCTTTTTGTTCAGGTCATCGCGGTGACGCTGCTGCCCGCTGCGCTGGTGTTCCTCATCCTCTTGCTCAACGACAAGAAGCACATGGGCGATTACTGCAATACGCTGTGGGAAAACCTGGTCGGCGGCTTCATCGTGCTGGCTATCGTAATTCTGTCTTCGCTCTATGGGATCAGCGTCATGTTCCCTGATCTGTTCAAGTAAGGAGCCCGCGAACATGGCAAACGCGTTCAGGAACTTCGCCCGCAAGATTCACGAGATCAACCAGCGCTACAGCAAGCCGCACATCGAGATGTCGGGCGCGGTGAGAGGGGCGCTGCTGGCGCTCCGGATCTACCTGCTGTTCCTCGTAAGCCTGATGGTTTACAAGTTCGTCACCTTGCTGGGCTGAGGAGAACACGATGGTCACGGTATTGGAAAAGGACTTCTTCCTCAGCGAGGTACTCGAACGCAAGGTCTATTTGAAGACGGAACGAGTGGGCAAGCTCGACGATTTCGTGATCGTCGAAACCGGCAAGCTGCCGGAGATCACGCACCTCGTCGTCAGCCGATCTTTCGGATATCCGTCGCTGCTGATCCCTTGGGACAAAATCAGCCTCATCTCCAACACGGAGATCGTCGCGGACATCGACAACCTCGCCGAGTATGAGCGGCAGACTCCCGAGAATGCCATCCTGCTCAAGGCGCACATCCTCGACAAGAAGATACTGGATATGGATGACCACGAGGTCGAGGTCGTCTACGACATCAAGCTCGCGTTGCAGAACGATAGGCTTTACGCCAGCGAAGTCGATTTCAGCCGCAACCGCCTGCTGCGCCGTATGGGCCTGAGGAAGCTGGCCGATTTTTTCGCCGCCAACAAGCACGACAGCGACACGGTCTCGTGGATGTATGTGCAGCCACTGCCCGAAAAGATCGGCATCTTCAAGGGACACGTCAAGCTCAACGTACTGAAGGAAAACATCCACGACATCCATCCGGTCGACCTCGCCGACATCCTTGAAGAACTCGACGGCGACCAGCGCATGGCCGTGTTCAACGAACTCGATCACGAGCTCGCGTCGGACACGCTGGAAGAAGTCGAGCCGCGCGTCCAGCGCGAACTTATCAGTTCCATGGAACCCGAGCGCGCCGCCCAGCTAATCGGCGAAATGAGCCCAGCCCAGGCCGCCGACGTGCTCGCCGCGCTACCCGCCGCCGATGCCGACGAACTGCTCAAGCTGATGGACCAGGAAGATGCACCGAAAGTCCAGCAGATGATCGACGAGCACGACGAGAGCATCCTGCTCTATGCGACCCATGACTTCATCAAGCGCCCCCCGTGGGAATTGGCGCGTTCGGTGATAGACAACTACCGTCACCTCGCCAAGGACAAGGACGTCGTCCAGTACGTCTATGTCACGGACGAAGATGGCGTCCTCTTGGGTGTCGCGGGCATCCGCGACCTGATCGTGGCGGAGGCCGACCAGCCCCTGGCGGAGGTAATGACCGACAATGTGCGCAGCCTCAACTCCACCGACACCCTGCGCGACGCCACGGACATGTTCGAACGCTACAGCTTCCGCGCCATTCCGGTCACCGACGCGGAGGACCATATCCTCGGTGTGGTGGCGTTCAGGAACATCAAGGGCATCAAGCCTCGCCTTGACTAGCAGGAGATAACGACATGAGACTCGGGCGCGCCTACAAAATGGGAGCCAGTGCGGCTGGTCACAAGGCAAGAGCCCTCGCCTTATTCGATGCCGGAGACCATACCGGCGCGACCAAGGAAGAAATCGCCTTCATCAACTGCATCGAGGACATCCCGAGCAGGCTTCGACAGAAGATCATGCCATTCGTTGACGCCTGTATCGAGGCTCGGCTGGCTGTCATCCGGGGTCACGGGAACTAAGCGCAATAGGCGGCGGCAACAACCTATCAGCCGGGGCGTCGGGAAAGAATACCGACGGGACGGAGTGCCTAGCGCCCTTTCCACTCCGGCTTGCGCTTCTGCATGAAAGCATCGATGCCGGCAGCCGCGTCGTAGCACATCATGTTGCAAGCCATGGTCTCGGACGCCAACTGGTAAGCGCCGTCGAGGCCCATCTCAAGCTGGCGGTAGAACAACTGCTTGCCCATGCCGACGGCCGCGGCGGACTTGCCGCAGATCGAGTCGGTGAGCTTCTTCACTTCGGCGTCGAGTTGCTCCAGGGGTACGACGCGATTGACCAGGCCGCGGCGCTGCGCTTCGAGGGCGTCGATGAACTCGCCGGTGAGCAGCATTTCCATCGCCTGCTTGCGTCCCATGTTGCGCGACAGCGCCACCGCCGGCGTCGAGCAGAACAGCCCGACGTTGATGCCCGATACGGCGAAGCGCGCGACGTCGGCCGCCACCGCCAGGTCGCAGGCCGCCACCAACTGGCAGCCGGCCGCCGTGGCGATGCCGTGGATGCGCGCGATCACCGGCTGCGGCAGTTGCGTGATCGTCGTCATTACGCGGCCGCACTGCTTGAAGAGCTGCTGCATGTAGGTCTTGTCGTGATTGGCGCGCATCTGCTTCAAGTCGTGCCCGGCGCAGAAGGCCTTGCCGGCGCCGGCGATGACCACGGCGCGCACGGCGGCATCCTTGGCGATGGCGTCGAGCGCGCCTTGCAGTTCGGCCAGCATCTCCTCGGAAAGCGAATT
>DAIEEM010000170.1 GCA_027325905.1 Rhodocyclaceae bacterium | reverse complement strand
GATCATCCTCTTCGGCCTGTTCCTGATCGTACTGAGCCAGACGGTACGCCTGGCCATCCTGGCCAATACGCTGCAATCCGGCTTCCAGGAGGTCATTTCCGCCGAGCAGCTCTCCTTGGCTACCTACGTCGCCAAGGACATCGACGGCAAGATCCGCATGCGGCAACAAATGCTCGACCGCTTGGCAAAGGACTTGCCGGTCGATCTGCTGCGGAATCCGCAACAAGTCGAGCTCTGGCTGGCGCAGCGCCATGCGATGAATTCGCTGTTCTCCCGCGGCCTCATAGTCGTCCCGCCCGACGGCCGCGGCGCCGTCGCCGATTTTCCGGCGCTGCCGGGGCGTCGGCAGCTCGATTTCGCCGCCACCGACTGGTTCCGCGAAGTGCGCGACAGCCGCAGGCCCGCCATCGGCAAGCCGACGATCGGCCGCGCCTCGCACCAGCCGGTCATCGTCATGGCGGCGCCTCGCCTCGATGCGCAGGGCCGCGTGGTCGCCATCGTGGCGGGCGCCACGGCATTGGACACACCGGGATTTCTCGACCTGATCCAGAACAATCGGCTCGGCAACAACGGCGGGTTCCTGCTGATATCGCAGCGAGACAACCTGTTCGTCGCCGCCTCGGAACCGGGGATGCGTCTCGAGCCGCTGCCGCCGCCCGGCGTGAATCGGCTGCAAGACGCGGCCATGGCGGGCTTTCGCGGCACCGACATCGCCGTCAGCGCAGCCGGGGTGGAAAACCTCGCATCTTTCGTCAGCGTCCCCGCCGCCGACTGGTTCGTCGTCGCCCGCCTGCCCACGGCCGAGGCGTTCGCGCCCGTCGAGAAGATGCGGCGCCGCTATATGCTCAACAGCCTCGGCATCGGCTTGCTCATCGTCGTCGCCCTGGTGCTGTTCCTCAGGCACACCTTCCGACCGATGAAGCTGGCCGCCGAGCAGATGCGGCGCATGGCCGACGGCCACGCGCCGCTTGCCCCGCTGCCCATCGTCCGCCGCGACGAAGTCGGCGAAATGACCGAAGGCTTCAACTACCTGCTGGAGAAGCTGCGCGAGAGCGAAGCGCGCATGGCGCACCTCGCCCATCACGATGCGCTGACCGGCCTGCCCAACCGGCTTTCCTTCCTCGCCCAGATCCAGCACGGCGCTGCCCTGGCGCATCGCCGCGAGCACCGGCTGGCGCTGCTGTTCATCGACCTCGACGACTTCAAGCCGATCAACGACCGCTACGGGCACGAGACCGGCGACCAATTGTTGCAGCAGGTTGCTGCGCGTCTCGGCGAAAGCGTGCGCGAGTCCGATGCCGTCGCCCGTTTCGGCGGCGACGAATTCGTCCTGCTGCTCAGCGACGTCGCCGACCGGCCGGCCGCGGCCGCCATCGCCGAAAAGATCATCGCCCGGCTGTCCGCGCCTTACTCGGTGAACGGAGTCGACCACGAGGTGGGCGCCAGCATCGGCATCGCGCTGTTCCCCGACGATGCCCACGACGTCGCCGCCCTGATCGCCCAGGCCGACGCCGCCATGTACGACGCCAAGGACGGCGGCCGCGGCTGCTATCGTTTCGCCCACAAGACGGCTTAGGATGAACCATCCGCGTATATCGAGCTTGGTGAGCGATCGTGCCGACGGGGGACACGAAGCGGCGGCGACCACCCACTGCCCTTGGCGTGCGCCGCGAACGTCGGTCGTCCCTTTCCGCAGTTAATGCCACTAGCATGATGCAGAGCGCCAAGGGAAACTGACATGGACATCGCACGCGTCCGGGACTATTTCATCGAGCTTCAGGACCGCATCGTCGCGGCGCTCGAAGCCTTCGACGGCCAGCCGTTCCGCACCGATGCCTGGCAGCGCCCCGAGGGCGGCGGCGGCAGCGCCAAGGTGATCGAAGAAGGCGACTTCTTCGAGCGCGGCGGCGTCAATTTCTCGCACGTCGCCGGCACGGCCATGCCGGCCGCGGCCACCGCCCACCGGCCAGAACTCGCCGGGCGGCGCTGGCAAGCGCTCGGCGTCTCGCTGGTACTGCATCCGCGCAATCCGTATTGCCCGACCAGCCACATGAACGTGCGCTGCTTCGTCGCCGCCAAGGACGGCGCCGACCCGGTCTGGTGGTTCGGCGGCGGCACCGACCTCACGCCCTACTACGGCTTCGCCGAGGACGCGATCCACTTCCACCGCACTTGCAAGGATGCCCTCGCGCCCTTCGGCGACGACGTCCATGCGCGCTGCAAGCGGTGGTGCGACGAGTACTTCGTGCTCAAGCACCGCAACGAGCCGCGCGGCATCGGCGGCATCTTCTTCGACGACCTGAACCAAGGCGGCCCCGGCGGCGATGCGGCGACGCCCTGGTCCTTCGAGCGCTGCTTCGCCCTGACGCAAAGCGTCGCCGAGCATTTCACCGCCGCCTACCTGCCGA
>DAIEEM010000166.1 GCA_027325905.1 Rhodocyclaceae bacterium | reverse complement strand
GATTTCTCCGCCAGCGTCTCGCGCAGCCGGCGCAGCGCCGGCAGCAGCTCGCGCGTCATGCCCAGCGCCGCGGCGACGTGCATCGCCGTCGGGAAAATGTCGTTCGACGACTGGCCGAGATTCACCTCGTCGTTGGCGTGCACCAGGCGCGCGGCGCCGCGCTCGCCGCCGAGCAGTTCCGAAGCGCGGTTGGCCAGCACCTCGTTCATGTTCATGTTGGTCTGCGTGCCCGAGCCCGTCTGCCAGACGGCGAGCGGAAACTCGGCGCCGTGGCGGCCGGCCAGCACCTCGTCGGCGGCGGCGACGATGGCCGCGGCCTTCTTCGCCGCGAGCCGGCCGAGGTCGCGGTTGGCGTGCGCGCAGGCGCGCTTGACCGCGGCGAGCGCCAGGATCAGCGCTTCCGGCATGCGTTCCGTGGAAATGCGGAAATGCTCGAGCGAACGCTGCGTCTGCGCGCCCCACAGCCGCTCGGCCGACACGGCGACATCGCCGCAGGAATCGCGTTCGATACGGTCTGCATTCATGGCGCGCCTCCGAAAGTCCCACGGGACGGAACCATTCTAGGCCCGCTGGTCTATCCTTGATACGTCAGCGGTCCGTCCCGCTGCGCGAGGAGTCGCCCATGCAACAACATCCGCTGCCCGACACATTGCAGGACTTTCATTTGACCTCCGGCACGCGCGGCAAGTTCTGCTCGCTGCCGGCCCTCGAACGCGCCGGCATCGGCCGCGTCTCGCGCCTGCCGGTGTCGATCCGCATCGTCCTCGAATCCGTGCTGCGCAACTGCGACGACGCCAAGATCACCGCCGCCCACGTGCGCGAACTGGCGAACTGGCAGCCGAACGCGCCGCGCAGCGCGGAAATCCCCTTCGTCGTCGCGCGCATCCTGCTGCAGGATTTCACCGGCGTGCCGCTGCTGTGCGACCTCGCCGCCATGAGGAGCGCCGCGCAGCGCTTCGGCGCCGACCCGAAGATCGTCGAGCCGCGCGTGCCCGTCGACCTCGTCGTCGACCACTCGGTGCAGGTCGACCACTACAACGCCGCCGACGCCCTCGACCTCAACATGAAGCTGGAATTCCGCCGCAACGCCGAGCGCTACCGCTTCATCAAGTGGGGCATGCAGGCCTTCAAGCGCTTCCGCGCCGTGCCGCCGGGCATCGGCATCGTGCACCAGGTCAACCTCGAATCCCTGGCGCGCGGCGTCTGGCGCGACGGCGAGCTCTACTATCCCGACACCCTGGTCGGCACCGATTCCCATACCACCATGATCAACGGCCTCGGCGTCGTCGCCTGGGGCGTCGGCGGCATCGAGGCCGAGGCCGGCATGCTCGGCCAGCCGCTCTACTTCCTCACGCCCGACGTGGTCGGCGTGCACCTTTCCGGACAGCTCAACGAGGGCGTCACCGCCACCGACCTCGTGCTCGCCGTCACCGAGCGCCTGCGCCGCGCCCATGTCGTCGGCAAGTTCGTCGAATTTTTCGGCGCCGGCGCCGCCTCGCTATCCGTGCCCGACCGCGCCACGCTCGCCAACATGGCGCCGGAATACGGCGCCACCATGGGCTTTTTCCCACCCGACGAAGCCACCGCGCGCTACCTCGCCGCCACCGGCCGCAGCGCCGCAGAAGTCGACGCCTTCCGCTGCTATTGGCAGGCGCAGCAGATGTTCGGCATGCCGCCGCCCGGCGCCATCGACTACAGCGAAACGATCGACTTCGACTTGAGCGCCGTGCGCCCGAGCGTCGCCGGGCCGAAGCGCCCGCAGGACCGCATCGACCTCTCCGCCATGCAGGCCGGCTTCGCCGCCGCTTACGGCCTGGCGCGCACGAGTGCCGGCGACGCCATCGACCATGGCTCGGTACTGATCGCCGCCATCACTTCCTGCACCAATACCTCCAACCCCAGCGTCATGCTGGCGGCCGGCCTGCTGGCAAAGAAGGCCGTCGTCCGCGGGCTGGCCGTCAAGCCGAGCGTCAAGACCTCGCTGGCGCCGGGCTCGCGCGTCGTCACCGCCTACCTGAAGAGCGCGGGCCTGCTGCCCTACCTCGAACAGCTCGGCTTCGGCGTCGTCGCCTACGGCTGCACCACCTGCATCGGCAACGCCGGCCCGCTTGCGCCGGAAATCGAAAGGCAGATCGCCGAGCGCAATCTCGTCTGCGCCGCCGTGCTCTCGGGCAACCGCAACTTCGAGGCGCGCATCCATCCCGCCCTCAAGGCCAACTACCTGATGAGCCCGCCGCTGGTCGTCGCCTTCGCCATCGCCGGCCGCGTCGATATCGACCTCGACCGCGAGCCGCTCGGCGCCGGCGCCGACGGCGCCCCGGTCTATCTGCGCGACATCTGGCCGAGCGGCGAGGAAATCGCGCAGGCCATGCATCACGCCACCGAACCGGCGACTTACCAGGCGCTCTACCGCGACGCCGCGCAGGGCAACCCGCTGTGGAACGACATCCCCGCGCCCGGCGGCGAAACCTATGCCTGGGACGAATCCACCTACATCGCCGAGCCGCCCTTCTTCCGCGACTTCGCCATGCAAGCGGCCGCCGGCGGCGACATCCGCCACGCCCGCGCGCTGGCCGTCTTCGGCGATTCGGTGACCACCGACCACATCAGCCCGGCCGGCAGCATCAAGGCCGATTCGCCCGCCGGCGCCTATCTCCAGGAACACGGCGTCCGCCCCGCCGACTTCAACAGCTACGGTTCGCGCCGCGGCAACCACCGCATCATGATGCGCGGCACTTTCGCCAACGTGCGCATCGTTAACCTGATGCTGCCGCCGCGCGCCGACGGCACGCGCGTCGAAGGCGGCCTGACGCTGCTGCAGCCCGAAGGCACGACGACGACGATCTTCAACGCCGCCATGCGCCAGATCGAACGCGGCACGCCGACGATAATTTTCGCCGGCGAGGAATACGGCACCGGATCAAGCCGCGACTGGGCCGCCAAAGGCGCGCGCCTGCTCGGCGTCAAGGCCGTCGTTGCCAGGAGCTTCGAGCGCATCCACCGCTCCAACCTCGTCTGCATGGGCGTGTTGCCGCTGCAGTTCCAGGGCGACGACAGCGTCGCCGCCCTGGGGCTGCGCGGCGACGAGGAGTTCGCCGTCGTCGGCCTCGACGGCGGCATGCGGCCGCAGCAGCAGGTGCGCCTGATCGTGCGCGGCGCCGACGGCAAGCAGCGCGAGATCGCACTGCTCCTGCGCATCGACACGCCGATCGAGGTGGACTACTACCGCCACGACGGCATCCTGCCCTACGTGCTGCGCGAACTGCTCGCCGGCGCCGCTACTTCGCCGACGGCCGCCCGTAGGTCGCCGTGAAGCTCGCCTTGGCGAGCGCATTGCCGTTGATCATGTAGCCGGTCAGCGCCGCCGTGGCGTCCGGCGGCACGTCGAGTTTGTCGACCTTCAGCGCATACACGGTGAAGCGATAGTGATGCGGCTTGGCGCCCGGCGGCGGGCAGACGCCGCCCCAACCATGGACGCCGTAGTCGATGCGCATCTGCGTCGCGCCCGGCGGCAGCGCCTTGCCGTCGACCGCGCCGGCGCCGGCGGCAAGCGCGCTCGTCCCGGCCGGAATGTCGATGACGATCCAGTGCCACCAGCCCGAACCCGTCGGCGCGTCCGGGTCGTAGACCGTCACGGCATAGCTCTTGGTGCCGGCGGGCGCCCCGCTCCATTTCAGCGCCGGCGACTTGTTGTCGCCCGAGCAGCCGAAGCCGTCGAACTCGAAACTCTTCGCTATCGTGCCGCCGGCCTTGATCTCGGGACTCGACAGGGAAAAGCCGCCGGCCTGGGCCAGCGCGAAGGTGCCGCAAAGCGCGGCGGCGGTCAGGGTGCGTTTCATCGAAATTCTCCTTGTTGGCGAAGTAGGGGGGCTGAAGCGCGCCATCGCGGCACTGCGTCGCCGCGGACGTCTCCAATGCATCATAGTGCGCGGCGGCGCGAATTTCCCGCAAACCCGCGATGCCGGAATGCGCGAGCCGCTGGCGCAGCGCACGGCGCACGGATAACTTAGCGCCAATTGCAAACATTTGTATCGGCCTTCAACCGCCGGCGCCGAACTGCGTTGCTCGTAATGCGGCGACCGCTCCGGCACCTGCCCCGGTTGCCGCCAATTACCTGGAGAACGTCATGAAGAGATTCGGTTTGAGCGCCACCCTCGTCACCCTCTCGCTCGCGGCCCTCGGCCCGACCGCCGCACTGGCCGACGGCGCCGGCATGCGCGTCGCCGTCGGTATCGACATCGGCACC
>DAIEEM010000156.1 GCA_027325905.1 Rhodocyclaceae bacterium | reverse complement strand
CGAGAATGTCGGGAAATACGCGTTTTTTTGATCGTGCCACCATCCGCATGGAATGTCCATAGGCACGGCCGGCCTCAGTCGGCGAAGTACAGCACCTGGTCCAGCACGTCCGCCCAGCGTGTGAAGCTGTGATCGCCGCCGGCAAGCACCGTCTGGCGCGCGCCGCGGTATTTCGCCACGGCCTGGCGGTAGTCGAGCGTCGCGTCGCCGGTCTCGACCAGCAGCCAGAAATTCTCGGCATGCGCGAGCGTCGGCACGTCGATGGCGCGCAACTCGTCGATGTGCGCCGCGGTGAAATCGAACTCCTCGCCGCTGTAGAGGTTGGCGTGGCGGCCGACGTAGGCGGCGAGCTGCAGGTGGGCGACGACGGCGGGATTGACGAGCACGGCCTTGAGGCCGTGGCGCTCGGCGAGATAGGTGGCGTAATAGCCGCCGAGCGAGGAGCCGACCAGCATAACCGGCTTGGGCGCTCCGGCTATGATCGACTCGGCCAACGCGATGGCTTCGCGCGGCGAGGGCGGCAGTTGCGGGCAGACGAAGGCGTCGCCCATGCCCCGCGCTTCCATGCGCGCCTTGAGCGCCTGCGCCTTCTGCGACTGCGGCGCGCTGGTGAAGCCGTGCAGGTAGAGCAGCGTGTTCAAGCGGACCAATCGACCCAACCGTAGTGCGCGGTGAGCAGCACGACGATGCCGAAGGCGATGCGGTACCAGGCGAATACCGTGAAGTCGTGGCTGGAGATGTAGCGCAGCAGCCAGCGCACGCAGAGGAAGGCGGAGACGAAGGCGGAGACGAAGCCCACGCTCCACATGCCGAGATCGTCGGCGGAGAGCAGCGCGCGCTCCTTGTAAAGCAAGTAGCCGGTGGCCGCGAACAGCGTCGGGATGGCGAGGAAAAAGGAGAACTCGGTCGCCGCGCGGCGCGACAAGCCGACGAAGAGGCCGCCGATGATGGTGGCGCCGGAGCGCGAGGTGCCGGGGATCAGGGCCAGCGCCTGGCAGAAGCCCAACTTGAGCGCGTCGAGGGGCCTGAGATCGTCCACGTCGTCGACGCGGATGCGATGCTTGCGCTTCTCGGCCCAGAGGATGACGAAAGCGCCGACGATGAAGGCCAGCGCCACCGGCACGGGCTTGAACAGATTGGCGTCGATGACCTTCTTCAGCAGCAGCCCGAGTATCGCCAGCGGCATAAAGGCGATGAACAGGTTGACGGCGAAGCGCTGCGCGTTCACATTCTTCGGCAGTCCCGCCAGGACCGTTGCGATCTTGGCGCGGTATTCCCAGCAGACGGCGAGGATGGCGCCGGACTGGATGACGATCTCGAACAGCTTGCCCTTTTCGTCGTTAAAATGCAGCAAATCGCCGGCCAGGATCAGGTGGCCGGTGCTGGAGACGGGCAGGAACTCCGTCAATCCCTCGACGATGCCGAGAACCAGCGCGTGAATGAGGGGTATCAGGTCCATGACGTTCGGGGGCCGTTGCTGCAGAGGCGGGCGAGTTTAGCATGGCGAAAAAGATCACCGTAGAGCAGCTCAAGCCCGGCATGTACGTGTCCGATCTCGGCGCCGACTGGATGGACCATCCGTTCCTGCGCAGCCAGTTCGCCGTCAAGGACGAGGCGACGATACGCAAGATCGTCGATACCGGCATCCGCGAGGTCTACATCGACCCCGCCAGGGGTCTCGATGTCGCCGACGCGCCGACCGAGCACGAGGTGCGCAAGGAAATCGAGGCCCAGATGTTCCGCGTCGCCGCCGAACCCGCCCCGGTGCGCCACGTCAGGACCAGCGAGGAAATAGGCCGCGCCAAGGTCGTCCACGGCGAAGCCAACAAGATCATCCACAACATCATGAACGACGTGCGCTTGGGCAAGCAGGTGCAGGTCGAGGCCATCGAACCCGTGGTCGAGCAGATGACCGAATCGATCCTGCGCAATGCCGGCGCCCTGCTCTCGCTGTGCCGCGTCAAGAACAAGGACGACTACACCTTCCAGCATTCGGTGTCGGTCTGCGCGCTGCTGGTGGCCTTCTGCCGTGCCGCCGGGCTCGACGCCCAGACCATCCACCTCGCCGGCGTCGGCGGCCTGCTCCACGATCTCGGCAAGATCAAGGTGCCGACCAAGCTGCTCAACAAGCCGGCCCGCTATACCGAGGACGAATTCACCCAGATGAAGAACCACGTCGTCGAGAGCAAGAAGATCCTCGACGTCACCGACGGCATCAGCGAAATCTCGATCCAGGTCGCCTTCGAGCACCACGAACGCTACGACGGCTCCGGCTATTCGCAGGGCCTCAAGGGCGAAGAAATCTCGAAGATGGGCCGCATGGCGGCGATCTGCGACGTCTACGACGCCATCACCTCCAACCGCGTCTATCACAAGGGCATGGCGCCCCACGAAGCGCTGCGCAAGATCTTCGAGTGGAGCAAATTCCATTTCGATCCGCTGCTGGTGCAGCAGTTCATGCGCGCCACCGGTATCTACCCGGTGGGCACCATGGTCATGCTCGAGTCCGGCCGCATCGCCGTCGTCCTCGAACAGGCCGAGGTCAGCCTGCTGCAGCCGCTGGTCAAGGCGTTCTACGACAGCCGGCAGATGATCTACATCGAGCCGACGGAAGTCGATCTCGCCAAGCCCTTGGGCCACGGCGGCGGCGACAAGATCGTCGGCTACGAGACGCCGGAGAAGTGGGGCATCAAGCTCGAACAGTTCATCTGACGCAGGTTGCCGTTTCTAGCGCGGCGAGCCACGCCAGCGCCTGTGCGCGCGTCTCGCCGCACATCTCGCGCGACGCCTGCAGGCCGGAACAGCAGGCCGGCCGCTCGGGCCGGCCGAAGACGGCGCAGCGCATTTCCGCGGTCAGATGGCGGCAGGGCACGCCGGCGGGCTTCGCCAGCGTGCTGATCGACGGCGCGATGCAGCAGGCGCCGCAATCGGGGCGGCAGATCGCCGACTTCACGTCTTGCGGTAAATCTCCGCCCCGGCGTCGACGAACTCTGCGGCCTTCGCCTCCATGCCCTTGGCGATGACTTCGGTTTCGCTGACGCCCTGGCTGGCGGCGTAGTCGCGCACGTCCTGGGTGATCTTCATCGAGCAGAAGTTGGGGCCGCACATCGAGCAGAAATGCGCGAGCTTGGCGCCCTGCTGCGGCAGGGTTTCGTCGTGGAATTCGCGCGCCTTGTCGGGATCCAGTCCGAGATTGAACTGGTCTTCCCAGCGGAACTCGAAGCGCGCCTTCGACAGCGCGTTGTCGCGCATCTGCGCGCCCGGATGGCCCTTGGCGAGGTCGGCGGCGTGCGCGGCGATCTTATAGGCCATGATGCCGTCCTTGACGTCGTCCTTGTCGGGCAGGCCGAGGTGCTCCTTGGGCGTGACGTAGCAGAGCATGGCCGTGCCGTACCAGCCGATCATCGCCGCGCCGATGGCGCTGGTGATGTGGTCGTAGCCCGGCGCGATGTCGGTGTTCAGTGGGCCGAGCGTGTAGAACGGCGCCTCGCCGCAGAGGCGCAGTTGCTCGTCCATGTTGTGCTTGATCATGTGCATCGGCACGTGGCCGGGGCCTTCGATCATCACCTGGCAGTCGTGCTTCCAGGCGACCTGCGTGAGTTCGCCGAGCGTCGCCAGCTCGCCCATCTGCGCGGCGTCGTTGGCGTCGTAGACCGAGCCGGGACGCAGGCCGTCGCCCAAGCTGAAGCCGACGTCGTAGGCCTTCATGATTTCGCAGATGTCCTCGAAATGCGTGTAGAGGAAGTTCTCCTTGTGATGGGAGAGGCACCACTTGGCGAGGATCGAGCCGCCGCGGCTGACGATGCCGGTCATGCGCTTGGCCGTCAGCGGCACGTAGCGCAGCAGCACCCCGGCGTGGATGGTGAAGTAGTCCACGCCCTGCTCGGCCTGCTCGATCAGCGTGTCGCGGAAAATTTCCCAGGTCAGTTCCTCGGCGCGGCCTTCGACCTTTTCCAGCGCTTGGTAGATCGGCACGGTGCCGATCGGCACCGGCGAGTTGCGCACGATCCATTCGCGCGTCTCGTGGATGTTCTTGCCGGTCGAGAGATCCATCACCGTGTCGCCGCCCCAGCGGATGGCCCAGGTCATCTTGTCGACCTCTTCCTGGATCGAGGAGACGATGGGGCTGTTGCCGATGTTGCAGTTGATCTTCACCAGGAAGTTGCGGCCGATGATCATCGGCTCGGCTTCCGGATGGTTGATGTTGGCGGGGATGATGGCGCGGCCGCGGGCAATCTCGTCGCGCACGAACTCGGGCGTGATGATCCGCGGGATGGCGGCGCCGAAGCTCTCGCCCGGGTGCTGCGCCTTCATCATCGCGGAAAGCCCGTCGAGCTTCTGGTTCTCGCGGACGGCGACGAATTCCATCTCGGGCGTGACGATGCCGCGTCTGGCGTAATGCATCTGCGTGACGTTGGCGCCGGGTCTGGCCCGGCGCGGGCGGCGCTTGAGGTCGAAGCGCAGCCCGGACAGGCTAGCGTCCGACTCGCGGGAGCGGCCGTAGTCGGAGGAAAGCTTCGGCAATTCCTCGGTGTCGCCGCGCTCGGCGATCCAGCCGGCGCGCAGCGCCGGCAAGCCGGCGCGGATGTCGATCTGCGCCTGCGGGTCGGTGTAGGGGCCCGAGCAGTCGTAGACGCAGATCGACGGATTGGCTTCGGCACCGGTCGGGGTTTGCGCGATTTCCCGCATCGGCACCCGGATGTCGGGCCGCGAGCCGGTCGCATAGACTTTTCTCGAATTAGGCAGTGGGGCGATCGCCGCAGCGTCGACGTGGGCACGACCGGCGATGAATTTGTCTTTGGCATTCATGGGGGAACTCCTTTTGCGCCGCGAGGGCGCACGTTCGACCTGCGAACCTACTGGAAAGGCGCCGCCATTGCAACCCGCGACGCAATAAGGCCTAAAGTCGGCGCCGCTCGGGCCGTTACTTCGAGAACCTCGTAAAAGGCATTCGTGCCACCTAAAGCAATCAAGGGGATGACCATGCGCCCGTCGCAGCAGTACAAATCGTGGCTCGCCCTGGTAGCGGCTCTCGGCGTTTCCGCCGCGGGCGCAGCCGGTTGGGAGTCCATCGTCGTCGTCAAGGGCGAACGCATCGAACTCGACCAGTCCAGTATCGTCCGCCAAGCCGACGGCCGCGCCACGGCCTGGAGCCTGCTGGCGCTGGAGCGCGATTTCATCGACGACGTCGGCATGCGCTACACCGCCATCGAGGCGCTGAACCGCTACGACTGCGAAAAGCACAGCTTCGTCACCGTCAGGCGCGTCTATCTCCGCGACGGCAAGACCGTGCGCGCGGAAAAGGTTGCGCGGCCGCACGAGATGGCGGCCGAGCCCGGCACTCCCGACGACAAGCTGCTGGCGGAGGTCTGCAAGCTGCACGGCGGCGACAACGCCAAGGCGCCGGCGGCCGAGGCGTACGCCATCAATGCCAAGCCGACGGTGATGTACGCCGACGTGCGCACCGCCGATGCCGCCGGCCCCGACAAGCCGGCAGCGGTCGCGGACCAGCCGGCGGGAAAGGCGGCCGACGCCAAGGCGGGCGAACGGCCGCGCTATATCGAGCTGCCCAAGATCGACAAGTCCCAGCTCGAAGACGTCGGCCCGCAGCCAAAAGCTGCCGACGCCAAGGCCGCAGGAAAACCCGCCAAGCCCAAAGGCGAAACGGCGGCGGAGCGGCCGGCGCCGAAAATCCCATCGTTCCGGCAGGAGCTCGAACGCCAATACGCAAGCTCGGGCCCGCGCCGGGCGCCGAAGAAAAAGAAAGAGCAGGCGCCCGAACCGGTCGTCGTCGAACACCGCGACATCCCGTGGAGCTACGAAGGCGAAGGCGGACCGGCGAACTGGAGCAAGCTGCGTCCCGACTACGCCATCTGCGCCACCGGCCGCCGCCAGTCGCCGATCGACATCCGCGACGGCATCAAAGTCGACCTCGAGCCGATCAAGTTCGACTACAAGCTTTCGCACTTCAGCGTCGTCGACGACGGCCACACCATCCGCGTCAGCGTCGGCGAGGGCAGCAGCATCCAGATCATGGAGCGCAGCTACCAGCTCATGGAGTTCCATTTCCACAAGCCGTCCGAGGAGCGCATCAACGGCCGCTCCTACGACATGGTCGTGCATTTCGTGCACGAGGACGAAGCCGGCCGCAAGGCGGTGATCGCCGTGCCGCTCGAACGCGGCTCCGAGAATCCGCTCATCCAGGCCATCTGGAACAACCTGCCGCTCGACCAGAACACGGACGTGGCGCCGTCGTGGCTGATCGACCCCAACCTGCTGCTGCCGCCGCCGGAGCGCCGCGCCTACTACACCTACATGGGTTCGCTGACGACGCCGCCGTGTACCGAGGACGTCCTCTGGATGGTCATGAAGCAGCCGGTGCAGATGTCGTCCCAGCAGATCGCAATCTTCGCGCGCCTTTACAACAACAACGCGCGCCCGCTGCAGCCGGCCAACGGCCGGCTGATCAAAGAGAACCGCTGAGCGTCTTCAGCAGCTTGCGGATCGGCGCCGGCAGCGGCGCCGCTTTCATTGCCGCCGGCGCCAGCCAGCGCCGGCCGGCTTCGGCGGCCTGCGGCAGCGGTTGCGCCGCCATCAGCAGCGGTCGCAGCGTCAGGCGGAAATGCGTGAAGGTGTGGACGAACGGCGGTAGCTCTTGCACGTCCTGCACGCGGCAGCCCAGCGTTGCCGCGTGCATTTGCGCGTCCGCCCCCGCCGGCAGTTCCGGCAGCGACAGCAGGCCGCCCCAGATGCCCTGCGGTGGACGCGCCTCCAGCAATATGTCATGGCCATTACGCAGCACCAGCAGCGTCGTCTCGCGCTGCGGCAACGCGCGCCGTGGCTTCGCCTGCGGCAGCTCGGCGCTGCGGCCGCAGCGCAGCGCGACGCAGCGGTCCGCCAGCGGGCACTCGCCGCAGCGCGGCTGGCCGCGCACGCACAGCGTGGCGCCCAGGTCCATCTGCGCCTGGATGTAGACGCCGACGCGCTGCCGCGGCAGCAATTCGGCCGCCAGTTGCCACAGCCGCCGCTCCACCGCCGGTGCGCCGGGAAAACCCTCGATGCCGAAACAGCGGCACAGCACGCGCTTGACGTTGCCGTCGAGGATCGGCACGCGCGCGGCGAAGCAGAAATCGGCGATGGCGTTGGCCGTCGAGCGGCCGATGCCCGGCAGCGCCGCGATCGCCGCCGGCTCGCGCGGGAACTCGCCGCCATGCTGCGCCATCACGGCGCGCGCGCCGGCGTGCAGGTTGCGGGCGCGGGCGTAGTAGCCCAGGCCGCTCCACAGCGCCATCACCTCCTCGACCGGCGCCGCGGCGAGGTCGGCCAGGGTCGGCAGGCGCGCCAGGAAGCGCCGGTAATACGGAATCACCGTCGCCACCTGCGTCTGCTGCAGCATGATTTCGGAGAGCCAGACGCGGTAGGGATCCGTCGTATCCTGCCACGGCAAGTCGTGGCGGCCGTGGGTCTTCTGCCAGCGGATCAGGAGAGAAGAAAAGCTATTCACTGCCAAGGACGCGAAGGAAAAGCAAAAAATTTATGCGGGGGAATGCCCGTTGCGCCCTTGCCGGCGAGTCTCATGCCTTTACCGGCTTGACCAGGCTCGCCGCCAGCTTGGCGCGCAACCGCGCTTCGTCCGTCGTCTCGGCATTGGCGACGGCGACACCCATGCGGCGCTTGACGAAACTCTCGGGCTTGCCGAACAGGCGCAAGTCGGACTCCGGCACCGCCAGGGCGGCGGCGACGCCGTCGAAGGCGATGCCTGTCTCTGCCAAGCCGCCGTAAATGACAGCCGAGGCGCCGGGCCGGCGCAGGCCGGTGTCGACCGGCAGGCCGAGGATGGCGCGCGCATGCAGCTCGAATTCCGAGAGCCGCTGCGTGCATAGCGTGACCAGCCCGGTATCGTGCGGCCGCGGGCTGACTTCGGAAAACCATACCCGGTCGCCCTTGACGAACAGTTCGACGCCGAAGATGCCGCGCCCACCGAGATTGCCGGTGACCTTGGCGGCGATCTCGCGCGACTTCGCCAGCGCCGCCGCCGACATCGCCATCGGCTGCCAGCTCTCGCGATAGTCGCCCAGCTCCTGCCGGTGGCCGATCGGCGGGCAGAACAACACGCCGTCTTTCGTCGCCACCGTCAGCAACGTGATCTCATAGTCGAAATCGATAAACTCCTCGACGATCACGCGGGGCCGGTCGCCGCGCATATTGGCGACGGCATAATCGAAGGCGGTGCCCAGCTCCTCCTCGGTCCGCGCAACGCTTTGCCCCTTGCC
>DAIEEM010000147.1 GCA_027325905.1 Rhodocyclaceae bacterium | reverse complement strand
GGCTCCTATGGCCGGGCGACGCGCTTCCCAACGGTCAATGAGCTGTTTTCCAATGTCACGCCCCAGACCACCGCAGCAGGCGCCCTTACTCCTGCCCAAGTCGCAGCCTTGCCCGCGCCATTTAATGCCCCGACCAACAATCCCGACCTGAAGCCGGAGATGGTGGATTCCCTTGAACTCACGTCCGAATTCCGCTGGGAGCAGGCTTCCTGGCGCAACTCCCTGTTTGCCGAGTACAAGCATGACGCGATCATATCGACGGCGGATGCCGTTTCCTTGCCGGGCTACATCCTGTTCGGCAACACCAATATCGATGAAGTGCATACTTTCGGCTTCGAAACCGCGGCTCAGGAAAACGACTTCCTGATCCGGGGTCTGGGCCTATCGGGCAGCGCAACCTGGGTCACGTCTACGATTACCGCCGATGCCGGCAATCCTATCCTGGTGGGCACGGCCCAGCCGCGCATCCCGAAATTCAGGGCTACCCTGATGGGAATCTATCATGTAGACGATAAATTTTCGTTCAGCGCGAACTACCGCTACAGCGGACCTCAATATGTCTCACTCTACAATGCGACGACCGGCTACAACGTGCCGAATCCGAATGTCTATGGCACGACCGTCAGCAGCTACAGCGTGGTCGATGTCAAGGCGCTCTACAAGGTCGACAAGAACTGGACGGCGTCTCTCGGCATCAACAACCTGACCAACTGCATCTACTACGTGAACCCGAACCCTTACCCGATGCGGACGATATTTGCCAGCCTGAAGTACGACATCTGATTTGGCGGTTGCCTGAACCACCCCGGCCATGGGAATGCGGCAAGATGTCGCAGGGACGGAATGTCGCCGACTGCTACCATGCGCCGACTCTCAGCCTTGGGGTGCCGCCTTGCTCCGTTCGTCGTTGCTCATTGCGATTTTTGCCGCGCTCGTCCCTTCCGCCGCAGCCGCGGCGGGCATGGAATCGAAGATGCACCCCCACCCGCAGATGGCTGCCGGCGTGGCTTTCGACGCCGACGGTACGTTGTGGCGGGTGCGCCTCGCCGAGGGGCGCCTCGTCGTCGACAAATCCGTCGACCGCGGCGCCACGTTTTCCGCTCCCGTGGCCGTGGCGGCGCCCGAACCCGTCGCCGCCGACGGCGAACTGCGTCCCGAGATCGCGGTCGTCGACAGGGATCGCGTCTACGTTGCATGGACTTCCCCGATCCCGCAGCCCTACGCCGGGCATATCCGTTTCGCCCGCTCGCTCGACGGCGGCCGCAGCTTCGAGGCGCCGCTCACGGTCAACGACAACCCGGATCCCATCACGCATCGTTTCCAGGCGCTGCACGTCGCCCCCGACGGCCGCATCACGCTGGTCTGGATCGACAAACGCGACGGCGAGCAGGCCAAGCGCTCCGGCAATACCTATCGCGGCGCGGCGCTCTACTATGCGATCTCGGACGACGGCGGCGCCAGCTTCAAGCCGAACGTGCGCTTCTCGCCGCACAGTTGCGAGTGCTGCCGCATCGCCTTGGCCAGCGACATCGACGGCCGGCCCGTGGCCTTGTGGCGCCACGTCTTCGCCGACGGCAGCCGCGATCACCTGCTCGCCCGCGTCGCGCCGCTCGCCGAAGAGCCGCCGCGCGCGACGGAGGAGCACTGGCAGATCAACGCCTGCCCGCATAACGGCCCCGCGCTGACGGTAGCCGCCGACGGCAATCGCCATGGCGTCTGGTTCGCGCAACTCGCCGGCGAACCGGGACTGTTCTATCGCGCCTGGGCTCCCGACGGCCATGCGCTCGGTCCGGCAATACGCATCGGCGACGCGAGCGCCGCGCATCCGGCGATCCTGGCCGTCGGTCCGCGCCTGCTGCTGGCATGGAAGGCCTTCGACGGGGAGAAGACGGTGATCGACGTGATCGACTCGGCAGACGGCGGCCGCCGCTGGTCGGCGCCCCGCGCCGTCGCCAGTACCGGCGCCGCATCGGACCATCCGCAGCTCGTCGCCTGGCACGGCGCCGCGTATCTGTCGTGGGCGAGCGAGGCCGAAGGCTATCGCCTGATACCGCTCGCGGCGGACCAGGAACGCGGCCGATGAACATCGCCCGCCGCGCCGCCTGGCTGCTGCTGCTCGCCTGCGCTTGGGCGCAAGCCGCGGAACTGCGGCCGTTCGGTGCGGGCGACATGACGCGGCTGCTCGCCGAGCGCCAGGAACGGCCTTTCGTCCTGACGCTCTGGAGCACCGACTGTCCGCATTGCAGGACATCGCTGCGCCAACTCGCGGCGTTGGCGAAAGCACACCCGGAACTCGACCTCGTCGTCGTCAACACCGACGGCCCCGACGAGGGCAAGGCCGTCGCCGCCATGCTGGCCGCCGTCGGCTTCGGCGCACACGACACCTGGGTGTTCGCCGGCGCTGCGCCGGAACGCCTGCGCTACGAAATCGACCGGCACTGGGGCGGCGAGATGCCGCGCACCTACCTGTTCGAGAGCGACCACCGGTTCGCCGCCTTCAGCGGGCCGGTCGATCCCGCGGCGCTGCGGCAGTGGCTGGCGCGCAATTCCAACGACGGGCAGCCTCAGGACAGGCGTCCATGAGCGCGACCGGAAGCGATATCTGGCGCGACCCCTTCGCGCCGAGTACGCTGTGGCGCTACGCCCTGGCGGTCGGCGTGCATGCCGCGATCATCGCCTCCTGCATCGGGCTGGCGGCAAATCCCGAAGTGCGCGCGGCGACGCAAGACCTGGTGGTGCGCCTGATCCAGGCCGATCCGCCGACGCCCCCGCAAACGCCGCCGAAACCTTTGCCGGTGCGACCGCAGACGGCGCGGCAGACGCCGCCTCCTCCGGTCATGGTCGCCGCCGCCGAAGCGCCGACGCCGGCGAACTTCGCCGTCGCGCCGCAACCGCCGCAGCCCCAGCGCGTCGACGCCGTGCCGGCGCCGGTCGTGACGGCAGCGCGTGTCGACGCCGATTACTTGCACAACCCGAAGCCCGTCTATCCGATGTTCTCGCGCCGCCAGGGCGAAGAAGGCAAGGTGCAACTGCGCGTGCGGGTCGGCGCCGACGGCAGCGCGCTCGAAGTGGAAATCAAGCAGGGCAGCAGCTTCCCGCGACTCGACGCCGCCGCCCGCGACGCCGTCCTCAAATGGCGCTTCGTCCCCGCCAGGCGCGGCGAGGAAGCCGTCGAATCATGGGTCGGCGTACCCATCGTCTTCAGTCTCGAACATTAAGGAACCCCCATGGACACCCCCGTCGGTCTCGCCCACTTCTGGTCGCAGGGTGACTTCCTCACCCATGCGATCGCCATCCTGCTGCTGCTGCTGTCGGTCAGTTCCTGGGCGCTGATCGCCGGCAAGGCAGCCGGACACTGGCGCGCCGGACGCAGCCACGATGCCGCCATCACCGCCTTCTGGTCGGCCAATTCGCTGCCTGAGGCCGTCGCGGCGCTCAAGGTGGCGGACCGGAGCGGCATCTTCGCGCAACTGGCGCTCGCGGGGGCCTATGCGGCGCAGGCGCACGACGCCAACCGCGGCATCGGCGCCGGCGTCAGCGTCAGCGAAGCCGTGACGCGCGCGCTGCGCAGCCAGATCGTCAAGTCGCAGGCCGGCATCGAGCACGGCCTCACCTTCCTGGCCTCAGTGGGCTCGACCGCTCCTTTCATCGGCCTGCTCGGTACGGTCTGGGGCATCTATCACGCGTTGGTGAGCCTTGCCGGCGCCACCCAGGTGGTGCTCGACAAGGTCGCCGGGCCGGTCGGTGAGGCCCTGATCATGACCGCAGCGGGCCTGTTCGTCGCCATTCCGGCCGTCTTGGCCTACAACGCCTTCACCCGCGGCAACCGCATCGTTCTGGCGCAGCTCGACGGCTTTGCCCACGACTTGCACGCCTACCTGACCACCGGGGCGCGCACCCGCGGCAACCTCCATAGCATCGAAACCGCCCAGCGGGCGGCAAACTAATGGCCCCCTACGCTCGCAAGATCAACTCGCTGCCCCCCACGGGGATTTCCTGCGGTCAGGGCGACCCTAGGGAGGCATGACATGGCCTTCGGCTCCTTCGAACAAAGCGGCGGGCAGCAGCCGATGGCCGAGATCAACACCACGCCGCTGGTGGACGTGATGCTGGTACTGCTGGTGATCTTCATCATCACGGCGCCGCTGTTCCAGCAGGCGGTGCCTGTCGACCTGCCGAAGGTCGACGCGACGCGGATCGACGACAAGCCGCAAGTCATCCAGGTCGCGCTCGACGCCGCCGGAATCGTCTATTGGAACGGCGAACCGATCCACGGCGACGCGCTGCCGGCGCGCCTGGAAGCCGCGCGCGGCGCCGACCCGGAACTCCATCTGCGCGCCGACCGGGCCACCCGCTACGAGCGCGTGGCCGAAGTCATGGCCGCCGCCCAGCGCGCCGGCATCGTCAAGATCGCCTTCGTCACCGACCCGGCAAATCCCGCCAAACCTTGATTTCGGTCAACTGACTTATCGCCCCATCAAGTAAGGTGATGCGCCATTAAGCGTCGGCGCCCCAGCGTCGACGACAAAATCGAGCGGCGTCACCAGGCGTCGCCAGCCAGAGTGGAGAAGTTATGGGCGATCTGCCGTTTCGGCCGCGCGCGGCCGCTGCATCTCCCGCTGCCGATGGCAGCGTTTTTGTTTCCGACGATCCTCGCGACATCGGCTGGGTCAAGCAGAACGTCCCCTGCCAGAACGCCTGTCCCGCCGGCACGAATGTTCCCTCCTACATCCGCAGCATCGTCGAGAGCCGCTACGGCCAGTCCTACGAGATCAACCGCGAGGCCAACGTACTGCCGGGCGTGCTCGGCCGCGTCTGCTCGCGGACCTGCGAGGACTCCTGCCGCCACGGCTGGCCGGGCAACGGCGATGAGGTGGCGATCTGCCACCTGAAGCGCGTCGCCGCCGACCTCAAGGACGCCGGCCACCGCATCACCGAGAAGCTCTACGCGCCGACCGCCAAGCGTATCGCCATCGTCGGCGCCGGGCCGGCGGGCGTCGCCGCCGCCCACGACCTGTCGCTGTTCGGCCACGACGTCGTGATCTTCGAGCGCGAGGAGCGGCCCGGCGGCATGCTGCGCTACGGTATCCCGGAGTTCCGCCTGCCGCGCAACATCCTCGAAACCGAGCTGCACAACGCCCTGCGCCTGGGCGTGCAACTGCGCACCGGCGTCGAAATCGGCAACGGCCCCGGCCAGATGCCGGTATCGCGCCTGCAGGCCGAGTACGACGCCGTCCTGCTCGCCACCGGCTGCATGGCAGCCCAGCCGCTGCCGCTGCGCGATGAATGGGAAAAACGCGACCCGACCGACGTGCAGGGCGTCGAAAACGGGCTGGATTTCCTGGTCGAGATGCATCGCGGCGTCAAGAAGACCGTCGGCAAGCGCGTCGCCGTCATCGGCGCCGGCTTCACCGCGCTCGACTGCGCCCGCGTCGCCGTGCGGCTCGGCGGCGAGGAGGTGACGATCCACATCCGCACCGCCGAGGAATACATCCCGATCACCGACGAGGAAATCTTCGAAGCCAAGCGCGAAGGCGTGCGCATCAAGGGCCTGCGCTCGCCGATGAAACTCGTGCTCGACGACGCCGGCAAGGTCGCCGGCGTCGAGTTCGCCCAGAACCGCCTCGGCGGCTGGCGCGAAGGCGGACGCCGTATCGCCCTGCCCATCGAGGGTTCCGAGTTAGTCGAGCCCTGCGACACCGTCATCATCGCCATCGGCCAGCGGACGGTGCACAGCTTCAGCGACGTTGCGGTCGAACTCGACCGCTGGAAGAACGCCCGCCTCGGCGAGAACGGCATGACCTCGCAGAACGGGCTGTTCGCCGCCGGCGATTACGTCAGCGGCGCCTCCACCGCCGTGCAGGCGGTCGGCCACGGCCGCAAGATCGCGCGGCGCGTCGACGCCTGGCTCATGGGCCGCGAACGGCGCCGCCAGGTGGTGCGCATCGAGGCCGTCGACAAGCCCTTGCGCGAACGCGCCTACGACTTCATCGCGCGCCAGCACATGCCGACGGCGCCGCTCTCCAAGCGCGGCAAGTCGCTCGCCTGCGAGGTGGAGACGGGCATGGACGTCGCCACCGCGCAGGAAGAGGCGAAGCGCTGCTACCTGTGCCACCTGCGCTACCAGATCGACGTCGACCGCTGCATCTATTGCCGCGCCTGCATTGAAGTGGCGCCGCGCAATTGCATCAAGCTGAT
>DAIEEM010000052.1 GCA_027325905.1 Rhodocyclaceae bacterium | reverse complement strand
CCGTCCATCGCTTCATCTCTCGGTTCCTCATCTTTCCGCTCCCGTCATCGGCGCATGGGCGCCACGACGTCAGTATGCGCAGGTCAGTGGCTCAGCCGGTGAGCCTGTCATTACGGCTTGCAAAAAGAGCCATCGGAAAAGATGGCGTCGCTGGGCCAACTGGCGGCGGGGGTGGCGCACGAGATCAATAATCCGGTCGGTTTCGTCTCCTCCAACCTCGGCACCCTGCACACCTATGCCGAGCGCCTGTTGGCCGTTATGGCCATTTACGAGAAGATCATCGCCGCGCTGCCGGCGGACTCCGTCTATCGCCAGATGGTCGAGCAGGCGCGCCAGACCGCCGACGTCGATTACCTGAAGGAGGACATACTGACCCTGATCCGCGAGTCCGCCGAAGGCGTGACGCACGTGCGCCAGATCGTGCTCGACCTCAAGGTCTTCTCCCACGTCGATGCCGTCGAGTGGCAGGCCACCGACCTGCACCAGTGCATCGACTCCACGCTCAACCTGGCGGCGCACGAGATCAAGTACAAGGCCGAGGTGGTCAAGGAATACGGCGACATCCCCGCTATCGAATGCCTGCCGGCGCAGTTGAACCAGGTGCTGCTGAACCTGCTGGTCAATGCCGCCCAGGCGATCGAGAAACAGGGCACTATCACCATCCGCACGTCGGCCGACGCCGACGAAGTCAGCGTCGCCATTTCCGATACCGGCTGCGGCATCGCGCCGGAGAACCTCACCCGCGTCTTCGATCCCTTCTTCACCACCAAGCCGGTGGGGACGGGCACCGGCCTGGGCCTGTCGATCACCTACAGCATCGTGCGCAAGCATCACGGCCGCATCGAGGTCGACAGCGAACCCGGCAAGGGCACGACGTTCCGGGTGATCCTGCCGATCCGGCAGCCGCTCGCAGCGGAAGCGATCGTCGCCTGAGGGCCTTATTTCGCCGCGGCGCGGTTCGCCGCGATCATCTGCGGATGCCTGGCCAACTGTGCCCATTTGGCGTCCAGCTTGGGCAGCAGCGAGCGGGCGCGTTCGATGTCGCCGTCCTTGCCGGCGAGTTCGATGTCGTGGGCGAGTTCCTGTACGCCGGTGGCGAAGACGTTGGCGGCGACGCCCTTGATGAAGTGGGCGGCCGAGCGCACCTGCGCCGGGTCGCCGCCCGCGACGGCCTGCTTCAGCTTGTCGATGTCGCCGGGCGTGCGCTGCACGAACATGCCGAGGATGGTCGCCGTCATTTGGCGGTCGCCCATCAGGAGTTCGACGAGATGTTGGTAATTGAAATCGGCGGTGGTGGCGACCGCGACCGGCACAGCGGGCGAAGCGTCGACGGCAGCCGGTGCGGCGGCGGGCGAGTGCGCCGCCGCCAGCCAGCGGTCGAGCGTCGCGGCAAGGTCGTCGACCGCTATCGGCTTCGTTAGGTAGTCGTTCATGCCCGCCGCCAGGCATTGCTCTCGGTCGCCGCTCATGGCGTGCGCGGTCATGGCGACGATGGGCGTCTTGAGGCCGAGGTCGCGCAGCCGCCGCGTCGCTTCGTAGCCGTCGAGGTTCGGCATCTGGCAATCCATCAGGATGAGATCGGGGTAGCTGTGCTCGACGGCGGCGATGGCCTCGAGTCCGTCCTGGGCGGTCTCGATGCTGTGGTAGCCGAGTTTGCCGAGGATGCCCCGCATCACCACCATGTTGATGGGATTGTCCTCGACGACCAGCAGGCGGGTGTCGCGCCGCTCGGCGGCGCTCGTGGCGCGGACGCCGGCGGCGGGTTTTTCGGCACCGCTGCCCGACAGCACGGACAGCAGGCAGTCGAGCAGCAGCGTGCGGCGGATCGGCTTGCGCAGGCAGGCGGCATAGCCGGCCCGCGCCAGGCTTGCGGCATCGCTGTGGTAGGCGGCGGGCGCGCACAGCACGCGGGCCATGCCGCCGTCGTGCGGCGTGCCGGTGTCGGCATCGGGCTGCAATCCCATGTCGACAAGCAGGCAGCGGTACGGCTCGCCGTCCCCGCGCCGGGCGACGATGCGCGCGTGCACCTCGTCGGCGCTGGAGGCGGTATCGGCCGCGAGCCCCCATTGCGTCAATAGTGCGGCAAGGCGGTTGCGCGTGGCCGGGTGCGGGTCGGCCACCAGGATGCGGGTACCCCGCAAGTCGCGTAGCCGCTCCATGCCGGGCAGGGGCGCGGCGGCTGCCGTCGCCGGCTGGCGTTCCAGCATCAGGGTGAACGAGAAGGTGGCGCCGCGGTTCTCTGCGCTGACGACGCCGATGCTGCCGCCCATCATCTCGACCAGTTGCTTGGCGATGGCGAGGCCGAGGCCGGTGCCGCCGTACTTGCGCGTGGTCGAGGTGTCGGCCTGCTCGAACGGCAGGAATATCTTGTCGACGCGGTCGGGGGCGATGCCGATGCCGCTGTCCTTGACGTCGATGCGCAGGACGACCTGCTCGGCGCTCGCGCATTCCGCGGTGACGGCAACCTCGACGCTGCCGGCGCGGGTGAACTTGACGGCGTTGCCGACCAGGTTGGTGAGAATCTGGCGGATGCGGCCGGGATCGCCGCGCAATAGCGTCGGCACGCCGGCGTCGATGTTCCAGACGTATTCGACGCCCTTCTCGGCGGCGCGCAGGGCGTAGATCTCGGCCAGGTCTTCGAGCAGCGGCAGCAGGTCGAAGTCGATGGGTTCCAGCGTCATCTTGCGCACCTCGATCTTCGAGAAGTCGAGGATGTCGTTGATGATGGCGAGCAGGGCGTCCGACGAGTTGCGGATGGTCTCCAGGTAGCGCCGCTGCTCGGCGTTGAGCGGTGTGTCGAGCATCAGGGTGGTCATGCCGACGACGCCGTTCATCGGCGTGCGGATCTCGTGCGACATCATCGCCAGGAAGTCCGACTTGGCGCGGTTGGCGGCCTCGGCCTTCTCCGCCGCCACCATCAGTTCGCGCTCGATGCGGATGCGCTCGCTGATGTCGTTGAAGCCGTAGACGCGGCCGATGATGCGTTCGCCGAGGTATTGCGGGCGCGAATGGCATTCGAAGACGCGGCCGTCCTTGAGCTGGATGACGTCCTGCATCGCCTCGGCCTCGACGACGGGTTGCAGCCGGGCGCGGCAGGCCGAACCGTCGACCACTTGGGCGACCATGAAGTCGAGGATGGCGGCGTCGTCGTGCAGCAGCAGCAGTTCGTCGGCGATTCCCCACAGGCGGCTGAACATGCGGTTCATGCTGGCGATGCCGCCCTGCATGTCCATCACCATGATGCCGTTGCCGGTGGACTCCAGCGTCGCGCGCAACTGCGATGTCGTCTGCGCCAGGTCTTCCTCGATGCGGCGCTGCGCGCGGCTGTCCTTGGCCTGCACCAGCATCAGCGGCCGGCCTTCGTGCTGCAGCAGGCGCACCGACTTGGTGACCGGCAGCAGCGAACCGTCGGCGCAGAGATAAAGGCCTTCCTGGACTTCGATGTCCTGGTACTGGCCGTTGCGCACGTCCTCCCAGTAGAAGACGTCAGGCAGCGAGCTCTCGACGTCGGTGATCGCCTTGCCGGTCAGTTCGGCGGCGGCGCAGCCGAGCATCTGCGCGGCGGCGCGGTTGGCGAGCACGATCCGCAGGCTGTCCGGATCGACCAGGAACAGCATCTGTTCGGCGTGGTCGAGCGCCAGGCGCTCGAGCGACAGCGTCATTGCGTCTTGCCCTTGTCGGTTTCGCCGGCGTCGAAGTAGTAACTGACGTTCTGGCGCGGGTTGAGGTAGCTGTAGGCTTCGCGCGGCAACTGCGCCGGCTTGATGGCCTTGGCGATGTTGACGTCGGTTTCCGTCTCCATGTCGACGAGGATGGCCTCGTCCTTGGGAATGTCGGCGTCGTAGATCATGACGGTCGGCTTGAGCGGCTTCGAGGCGTTGATGGTGACCACCATGCCGACGACGCCGTTGGAGAGCTGGACGATGGTGCCCGGCGGATAGACGCCGAGGCAGCGCACGAAGACCTGCAGCAGCTTTGGGTCGAACTTGCCGCGCTGCTTGGTGAACATCAGCGACAGCGCTTCGTGCGGCGTCATCGCCGCGCCGGCGTTGCTCGGGTTGCAGAGCATGTCGTAATGGTTGGTGATGGCGACGATGCGCGGCAGCAGCTTGATGCGCTCGCCGGCCAGCGCCTTCGGGTAGCCGCTGCCGTCGTACATCTCGTGGTGCTCGGCGACGATGGAGATCGCCGCCGGCGACAACTGCAGGCGCTCGGCGATCTCGACGCCGTACTGGCAGTGCATCTTGTAGAGTTCCTGCTCGGCGTGCGTCAGCGCTTCCTTCTTCATCAGTATCCGCGACGGGATGTCGGTGCGGCCGATGTCGTGGAACAGCGCGCCGAGTCCGAGCGCCGTGATGTGTTCGGGCGGCAGCTTGATGTCGCGCGCCATCATCAGCGACAGCATGGTCACGGTGAGCGAATGGAAATACATCTCCTCGCCGCCGGCCTTGTCCGTCATCAGGTGCAGTGCCAGCTCCGGCGCCGAGAGGATGGAGCCGGCGATCTGGTTGACGAGCTGGGTCGCCTGGCGGACTTTCTCCACCGGCTTGGTGAATAAGTCCTTGTTGATGTCGCGGATGATGAGCGTCGTGTTGACGTAGTCGGTGCCCAGTCGCGCGGCGGTTTC
>DAIEEM010000099.1 GCA_027325905.1 Rhodocyclaceae bacterium | reverse complement strand
TGCTCGACGATCTCCAGCGCTTCGTCGCCGCGAATCCCCATGCGCACGATGCCCGACTCGCCTATGCCCGCGCGCTGGTCGGCGCGAAGCGCTACGACGACGCGCGCAACGAATTCAAGCAGCTGCTGGCGGACAATCCCGACAATGGCGATGTCATTTACGCCGTCGCGGTGCTGTCGCTGCAGCTCGACGATCATGCGATGGCCGAAGAGTACCTGAAGCGCCTGGTCGACATCGGCTACGCCGAAGCCGACACCGCCCGTCTTTATCTCGGCCAGATCGCCGAGGAGCGCAAGGCTTGGGACGAGGCCATCCGGTGGTATGCCCAGGTCGGCGCCGGCGAGCAATACGTCGCCGCGCAGTTGCGCATCGCCAACGTGAGGGCCCAGACCGGTCACCTCGACGACGGGCTCAAGGGCTTGCACGAAGTCAGCGCCGCCGACCCGCAGGAACGTACGCAATTGGTGCTCGGCGAGGCGCAACTGCTGCGCGATGCCGGCCGCTACGCCGACGCCTATGCCGCGCTCGAAGCCGGACTCGCGGCGCAGCCCGATCAGCCGGACATTCTTTACGAGGCGGCGCTGGCGGCTGAGAAGATCGGTCGCCCCGACGTGCTCGAGCGCGACTTGCGGCAGCTCATCCAGATCAAGCCCGATGACGCCCATGCTTACAATGCACTCGGCTATTCGCTCGCCGACCGCGGCGAGCGTCTCGACGAAGCACAACAGTTGATCGACAAGGCGCTCGAACTGGCGCCCCAGGATCCGTTCATCCTCGACAGCAAGGGCTGGCTGCTCTATCGCAAGGGCGATGCGGGCAACGCGCTTGATGTCCTCAAGCGGGCGCTGGCACTGCGGCCCGACCCCGAGATCGCCGCCCACGTCGGCGAGGTGCTCTGGGAGCTGGGCCGGCACGACGAAGCGCTCAAGGCCTGGAACGCCGCCGCCCATGCCAATCCCGGCAACGAGGCGCTGACGGCGACGATCAAGCGGTTCAAGCCCTGAATCTGGCGCGCCTTCTGCCGTTGGCCTTCACGCTGCTGCTGGCCGGCTGCGAAGCGCTGCCGCTGCGCCAAGGCGAAATTCCGCCGCGCCCGGCGCACGCCGGCATCGCGGCCTTCTCGCTCGACGGTCGCGTCGCTGCGCGCCAGGAGCAGACGCGCCATTACGCCAACATCGCTTGGCATCACACGGACGCCGCCGACGATATCCTGCTGACTACGCCCTTGGGCCAGGGCGTGGCCGAATTGATCCGCGATGCCGGCGGCGCGCGCCTCGTTGCCGCCGACAAGCAGGCGGTCGCCGCCGCCGACTGGGAAGGTTTGTCGGCACGGGTGTTCGGTTTCGCGCTGCCGCTGGCGGGCATGCCGCACTGGCTGCTCGGCGACGTCGCTGCGACGCGGCGCGACGATCTGGGACGGCCGCTGGCGGCCGTCGCCGACGGCTGGGACATCCGTTACCTCGACTACGAATCGCCCGCCGCCGACGCCTTGCCGGTGCTGATGGAATTCCGGCGCGACGACATCGAACTGCGCATCAAGGTCGACGCATGGCAGTTGAACTGAACGCCTGGCAGCGCGACTGGCCGGCGCCCGCCAAGGTCAACCTCTTCCTGCATGTCGTCGGCCGCCGCGCCGACGGCTACCACCTGCTGCAGACGGCGTTCCGCTTCCTCGACTTCGGCGACGCCCTGCGCTTTTCACCGCACGCCGACGGCGCCATCGTCGCGGCGCATGCGCTGCCCGGCGTCGATCCCGAAGCCGACCTGACCGTGCGCGCGGCGTGGCTGCTGCGTGCCGCCGTCGGCGGCACGCAAGGCGCGACCATCGCCTTGGACAAGCGCATCCCCCTGGGCGGCGGGCTCGGCGGCGGCAGTTCCGACGCCGCGACCACGCTGATGGCCCTGAACCGGCTCTGGGGTTGCGGTTTGGCGTCGAGCGAACTGCAGACACTCGGCCTGCAATTGGGCGCCGACGTGCCGATCTTCATCCATGGCCGTAGCGCCTTTGCCGAGGGCGTCGGCGAGCGCTTCACCAATGTCGAGATACCGCCGGCCTGGTATCTGGTGACGATGCCGGACGTCGCCGTGCCGACGGCCGAAATCTTTCGCGCAGCCGATTTGCGGCGCGACACGCCCGCCATGCGCGCGGCCGACTGGCGGCCCGGTATCGGCGGCAACGACCTGGAGCCCGTGGCCTGCCGCCTCTATCCGCAGGTGGCCGAACACCTCGCCTGGTTGCGCCGGCGCGCGCCGGCGCGCATGAGCGGCTCCGGCGCCTGCTGCTTCGCCGAGTTCGCGGGCGAAGCCGCGGCGCGCGCGGCGCTGGCCGCGCTGCCGGGAAATATGCGCGGCGTCGTCGCGCGCGGGCTGGATATTCATCCGCTGTGCGCTGCGGCGCATTGACACAAACTGCGAAAACACGGACAATTCGCCCCCTTTCGGCACCCCGGCTGGGGAAAGCCGAGTTGGGGAGTCGCCAAGCTGGTTAAGGCACCGGATTTTGATTCCGGCATGCGAAGGTTCGAATCCTTCCTCCCCAGCCAGAATCCCTAGCGGGCAGGCGTCTTGGCCTGCCCGATCTGTTTCCAGAGGCGCGCATGGCTTTCGAAAGCCTGATGGTATTCACCGGCAACGCCAATCCGAAGTTGGCGACCGACGTCGTGAAACGGCTCAACATCAAACTGGGCCGGGCCACGGTCGGCCGTTTTTCGGACGGCGAGATCACGGTCGAAATCCTCGAGCACGTGCGCGGCCACGACTGCTTCATCCTGCAGCCGACCTGCGCGCCGACCAACGACAGCCTGATGGAAGTGGTGATTCTCGCCGATGCGTTGAAGCGCGCCTCCGCCAGCCGCATCACCGCCGCTATTCCCTACTTCGGCTATGCCCGCCAGGACCGCCGCCCGCGCTCGGCGCGCGTGCCGATCACGGCGAAGATGGTGGCCAAGATGATCGGCACCATCGGTGTGGACCGCGTGCTCACGGTCGACCTGCACGCCGACCAGATCCAGGGCTTCTTCGACATCCCGGTGGACAACGTCTACGCCTCGCCGATCCTGCTGGCGGACATCTGGCGCAACCACTCGATGGACG
>DAIEEM010000096.1 GCA_027325905.1 Rhodocyclaceae bacterium | reverse complement strand
TGTCGGGGCTGTCCGCGGCCCGCGCGGTGTGTGCGATTTGCAACGAAGTGGCGCCCAGCAAAGCAGCCGCGGCGCACCAGGCGAGCATGTGGGCACGTGTCATTCGGGACTCCAAACCGCGATGCAGCGCATCGCGGTGACGTAGTCTACCAAGTGGGGGCTACCGAGTGGGGAAAGACGCCCGGCCGGCGCGGGTGCGCGCCGGCCGGGACGAGGGAGGAGAGACTTAGTCGCCCAGACCGAAGACGGTCAGCACGCCGCCGAGCTGCGTGTAGTTCGACAGCGCCTTGTAGGCGCCGACGGCGCCGAGGCCCGCGGTATCCTCGGTCAGGCCGGCCGCCATGCCGATGCCGGCCCAGCCGCCGACGACGGACAGCACGGCGATGTACTGCTTGCCGCCATGCTCGAACGGGGTGACGTTGCCGATGATGCCGGACGGGGTCTTGAACTTGTACAGTTCCTTGCCCGTCTTGGCGTCCACCGCCTTCAGGTTGCCGTCGAGCGTGCCGTAGAAGGCGAGCCCGCCGGCCGTCGTCAGCGCGCCGGACCAGACCGAGAAGGTCTCGGGATCGGACCAGACGATCTTGCCCTCGTTGACGTCGTAGGCGATGAAATTGCCGAGATGCTTCTCACCCTTCGGCGGGAACATCGACAGCGTCGCGCCGACATAGGGCTGGCCGGCCGAGTAGGCGACCTTGAACGGCTCGTAGTCCATGCAGACATGGTTCGTCGGCACGTAGAACAGGCCGGTCTCCGGCGAGAAGGCCGCCGGCTGCTCGTCCTTGCTGCCGAGCGCCGCCGGGCAGATGCCCTTGGTGTTGTGCTCGGCGCCGCCAGCCTCGGTCGAGTACTGCTTCACCCGCTCCGGCAGGCCGGTCTGCAGGTTGTAGCCGGTCGCCCAGTTCACCGCGGGATCGAACTTGTTCGCCTGCAGCAGCGCGCCGTTCGCGCGGTCGAGCACGAAGGCGAAGCCGTTGCGGTCGAAATGCACCAGCGCCTTGGTCTCCTTGCCGTGCACCTTGACGTCGGCGAGGATCATCTCGTTGATGCCGTCATAGTCCCACTCGTCGTGCGGCGTCATCTGATAGACCCACTTCGCCACGCCGGTATCGGCATCGCGGGCGAAGACCGTCATCGACCATTTATTGTCGCCCGGGCGCTGGGTCGGGTTCCAGGTGCTCGGGTTGCCGGAGCCGTAATAGACGAGGTTGAGCGCCGGATCATAGGAGATCCAGCCCCAGGTGGCGCCGCCGCCGATCTTCCACTGGTCGCCTTCCCAGGTCTTGATCGACGAATCCTTGCCGACCGGCTTGCCCAGGTTCGTCGTCTTGGCGGGGTCGAACAGGATCTGATCGTCCGGGCCTTCCGAGTAGGCGCGCCAGATCTGCTTGCCGGTCTTGATGTCGTAGGCCGTCATGTGGCCCTGAACGCCGAACTCGCCGCCGGAGACGCCGACGAGAACCATGTTCTTGACCACCTGCGGCGCCGAGGTGCCGGTGGCGCCCTTGGCCGGATCGGCGTCCTTCACCGACCAGACGAGCTTGCCGGTCTTGGCATCGAGCGCGACCAGCGTGGCGTCCGCCTGGTGCAGGAAAACCATGCCTTCGCCGTAGGCGACGCCACGGTTCACCGTGTCGCAGCACATCACCGGGATGACATTCGGATCCTGCTTCGGCTCGTAGGCCCAGATGATGCGGCCCTGGTCGTTGAGGTCGAGCGCAAAGACCTTGTTGGGGAAGGGCGTGTGCACATACATCACGTCGCCGACGATGAGCGGTCCGCCTTCGTGGCCGCGCAGCACGCCGGTGGAGAAGGTCCAGACCGGGCGAAGCTCCTTCACGTTGCCGGTGTTGATCTGCTTCAGCGCGGTATGGCGCTGATTGCCGTAATCACCGGTTGGCATGACCCACTGCGCGGGGTCCTGCGACATCTTGACGAGCTGATCGTTGGCCAGCGCCGTGCCGGCCAGCAACACGGCCGACGTGGTCGCAGCAACGGACCAGGCGGCAAAGCGGCTTGTGACGTTCATGTTCCCTCCGAAAATCGTACGGTTCGTTGACTTTTGGTTGCAGCGTTGACTTTTGGTTGCAGCAACGACAGCGGAAGCGGTCAGCCCCGCGCCGATCGCATAGCATATTCACGCTCCATCCTCGATTGCAAGGACCGTTCCGCTCGCTCGCAAGATGATGCATTTACAAATCGACCGATCGAGATATTCGATTGCCTGCCCAGTCTCCTCGCGCCAAACTCGCAATTATTTCGGTCCGCTCGCCGGGGCTTTCCTGCGCCCCGCCCGCCGTCTTGCGCCCCGGCTGCGGGCATGCGAAGGAATCGGCCGGCGGGTCCCG
>DAIEEM010000092.1 GCA_027325905.1 Rhodocyclaceae bacterium | reverse complement strand
GCCTGGTCGTAGCTCGCCAGCGCTTCCTCGAAGCGGTTCGCTTCGTGCAAGGCATTGCCGCGGTTGTAATACGCCAGGGCATAGCCGGGGTCGACGTCGAGCGCACGGTCGTAGCTCGCCACGGCCTCGTCGAAGCGCTGCAGTTCCTGCAAAGCCATGCCGAGGTTGTTATGCGCCGCGGCGAATGCGGGCTTGACGCGCACAGCGCGGCCATAGCTCGCCACGGCCTCGTCCAATCGCCGCAAGGCCTTCAGCGTGTTGCCGCGGTTGTAATGCGCATCGGCATGATCCGGGTTGCGCGCGAGCGCCCTGTCATAGCTCGCCAGCGCCTCGTCGAGCCGATTCGAGTCATGCCAGGCATTGCCGCGGTTGTAATGGGCGTCGGCATCGTCGGGCTTGAGACGGAGCGCGCGGTCGAGGAAATCGATGGCCAAGGACGGATTTCTTCGTTCGAGGGCAATCGTTCCCAGGAGTTGCAGCGCGTCGAAATTGTCCGCATCGAGTTGCAGGACGGACTGATGGATCGCTTCGGCCTGGGAAAGCTGTCCCTGCTGCTGAAGCGCCAGCGCCGACGCAATCCGAATCCGATTCAGTCGGTCCACCGCCAACTGGCGGTTCCTTCGGGCTTCGGCGTTATCGGGGTCGGCACGCAGCGCTCGGTCGAAATACCCGATTGCCTGTTCATGCCTGCCGGTCATCGCCATGATGACGCCAAGCAATTGCAAGGCATCGAACCGGTCCGGCGCGTCGGTCAACATGGCGAGGCAATGTGCCTCGGCTTGCTCGAACTGTCCCTGCTGGACCAGGGCGACGGCAGCCGCGGTGGAGGATGGCATCTCGTTCGATTCAGCGGTAGGCAAAGCGCAACGCCGGGCGACTCAATCGATGAAGCGTTCGAGCGGAATGTTCCACTTTTCCGGCGCCTCGTGGCTGACGACACGATCCGCCGTCTTGGCCAGTTCGACGTCGACCGGCGTGACGAAGGCCATGCGGTGCGTATCGTATATCACCCGCACGACCGGGGCCATCAGGCTTTGCTCTCCTTGACGCAGCACCACGCCGATACGGCCGCTTTCCAGGCGCAACAGCGAACCGGCCGGGTAGATGCCGACCGTCTTGATGAAGGCGTGGGTGAGATTGCGGTCGAAATGGCGCTCGGCCCACTCGAACATCTTGCGTATCGATTCCGCCGGATTGATGGCGCGGCGATAGACGCGATCGGAAGTCAGCGCGTCATAGACGTCGATGATCCCGCCCATGCGCCCGCCCAGGGAGATGGCGTCGCCTTTCAGGCCGTGCGGATAGCCGGTGCCGTCGCAGCGTTCATGGTGCTCGGCGATAACGTCGAAGGCGGCCGCTTCGAGCGCGCCTTCCGGAGCGCTCACCAGACGCACGCCGGACGACACGTGCTCGCGCATCGCCTGCATTTCGCCGGCGTCGAGCATGCTCGGCTTGTTGAGGATACCGACGGGCACGGCCATCTTGCCGACGTCGTGAAGGATGCCGCCGAGCGCCAGCGCCTGCACGGTATCTTCGGGCAACTGTTGGCTGCGCGAGAAAATGCCGAGGATGAGGGCGACGTTGACGCTGTGGCGGAACGTGTAATCGTCCGATCGATTGAGCCGGCCGAGCAGCAGGCAGGCATGGGGATGGCGGGCGGCCCCGAGCGCCAATTGGCGGGCGGTTTCCGTCGCCGCCGGGAAATCGATGCTGCGGCCGAGACGAACGCTGGACAGCAGCTCGCGCAAGGCGCGGCGGGCGCTGCCGATGACTTGGCGGGCTTCCGTCACGCTGTCGGCGAAGCTCGGCGTCGAATTCGTGTCGCCGGCGAAAACACCGACCAGCGTTTCTTCAAGCTCTTGCGCGGCTTCTTCGGCCGTGGGCATGTCGTCGGCGTCGAGGCCGCGCTGCGTATCGATATAGACCGAGTCGATGCCGCAAGCGGCGGTACGCACGACTTCTTCGTCGCTGCGAATCAGCTTCTGGTTGCGCAGAAACGGATGCTCCAGCCATTCCGCATTGAAATCGGAAACGAACATGCCTGGGCGCAAGCGGCTGACAGGGATCTTCTTGATCGTCACGGCAATGGGCGTCGTCGGAATAGGCGAACTGTCGTCGCCAGTGGCCAATATTATGTCATATGATCCTGCCGCAGCGCGGCGCAGCCCCCGCCGCGCGCCGGCCGCAGGCTAAGGCAGCAACTGCCCGCGTATCTCGCCGCCCTTGTTCGCGGCAGTATGCACATTGACGTAAAGACCGCCGGCCTTGTAGGCTTGGTATTGGGCCGGAGTCAGCTTGGCGCCGGGCGGCACCGCCCAGTCGTGTTCGCCCGCCTTGACCAGCGCGATGATCACGGGGCCGCTGATGCCGGGTGCGCCTTGGTGGATGTGCGCCATGGTGCCCTCCAGCCCCGTCGTGGCGACGCTGCCGCCGACGCTCATGTCGGGGTTGATCGTCAGGGTGCCGCTGCCCGATGCCGTCGTCTTGACCGGCGGCACCTTGAGGTCGCCGCTCAACACCACCTTCACCGTATCCGCGAAAACGGCGGTCGAGAAGGCAGCCAGCGCAATGACCGCCGCTGCCAAGATGCCCGAATAGCCCAGGCGTGCGAATGAACTGGAAATTTTCATATCAGCCTCTCTTGTTGGTTTTCATGGATACGCATCGACTCGCGCTTTGCAAGCATTGTATTGTTGATTCATTTTGTCAACTATTTTATGGGTGAGGAATAAGAGGCGATTTCTCCGTGACGCCCAAGGTCGGGGAGTGTTGGCGACGCCAGCGCCGACGCGCCATTCCGCGCCGCCGTGGCGAAGCGGCTTCAGGGTAAAATACGCGCCCGCCGGCTGCGCGCTCCGCTTGGAGCGCGCAGCCGAATCCGCCGCCACTCCACATTGCTCTCCCGGTAGTTTCCTCATGCAACAAACCGAAAACCTGAACATCGAAGCTTTCGACGCCATGCCGACGCCGGAGGAAATCCACGCCCGCCTGCCGCTTTCCGAAGCCGCCGCGCAGACCGTCGTCGAAGGCCGCCGCGCCCTGACGCGCATCCTCGACCGCCAGGACAGCCGCATCTTCGTCGTCGTCGGCCCCTGCTCGATCCACGACGCCGCCGCCGGTCTCGATTACGCGCGCCGCCTGAAGACGCTCGCCGACGAAGTCGCCGATACGCTGGTGCTCGTCATGCGCGTCTATTTCGAGAAGCCGCGCACCGCCACCGGCTGGAAGGGCTACATCAACGACCCGCGCATGGACGACTCCTTCCACATAGAGGAGGGCATGCAGAAGGCGCGCGAATTCCTGCTGGCCGTCAATGAGCTCGGCATTCCCGCGGCAACCGAGGCGCTCGATCCTATCGCGCCGCAATACCTCGGCGACCTCATCGCCTGGACGGCCATCGGCGCGCGCACCTCGGAGTCGCAAACGCACCGCGAAATGGCGTCCGGCCTGTCGACGCCGGTAGGCTTCAAGAACGGCACCGACGGTTCGGTCGACACCGCCATCAACGCCATCATCTCGGCGGCGAGCCCGCACAGCTTCCTCGGCCTCAACAACCAGGGCCGCTCGGCGGTGGTGCGCACGCGCGGCAACCGCTACGGCCACGTCGTGCTGCGCGGCGGCGGCGACCGTCCCAACTACGACACCGTCAGCGTCGCCATGGCCGAGCAGGCGCTGGCCAAGGCCAAGCTGGCGCAGAATATCGTCGTCGATTGCTCGCACGCCAACAGCTACAAGAAACCGGAATTGCAGCCACTGGTCATGCACGACTGCGTGAACCAGATCCGCCTCGGCAACCGCTCCATCGTCGGCCTGATGATCGAGAGCTTCATCGAGGCCGGCAACCAGCCGATCCCGGCCGATCTGTCGAAACTCAAGTACGGCTGCTCGGTCACCGACGCCTGCGTCGATTGGCCGACCACCGAGAAGATGGTCCGCGAAGCGCGCGAAGCCCTGCGCGGCCCGCTCACCGGTCGTGCCGTGCAATAAGGAATCTGCAATGTCCCTGATCCGCCCTTTCCGCGGCCTGCGGCCTACCGCAGGGAATGCCGCCGCCGTCGCCGCGCCGCCCTACGACGTGCTCTCCAGCGAAGAAGCTCGCACCGCTGCCTTCGGCAAACCCTGGTCCTTCCTGCATATCTCCAAGCCGGAGATCGACTTGCCCGCAGGCATCAACGTCTGCTCGCCTGCCGTCTATGCCAAGGCCGTCGAGAACCTGAACAAGATGATAGCCGCCGGCATCCTCGCCCGTGACGCACAGGACTGCTACTACGCCTATCGCCTCGTCATGGGCGGACATACGCAGACCGGCCTCGTCGCCGCCGCCTCGGTCGCCGCCTACGACGCCAACCGCATCAAGAAGCACGAGTTCACACGCCCCGACAAGGAAGACGACCGCGTGCGCCAGATCGAGGCGCTCAACGCGCAAACCGGCCCGGTGCTGCTCGCCTATCCGTCTCAGCCTGCGGCCGACCAGTTGCTTGCGCAGGCGAGCGCCGGTACGCCCGACGCCGACGTCACCGCACCCGACGGCATCCGCCACACCATCTGGGCGGTGCGCGACGCGGCGCTGATCGACAGTATCACCGCCGCCTTCGACGCCATGCCGGCGCTCTACATCGCCGACGGCCACCACCGCTCCGCCGCCGCCTCGCGCGTCGCCGCGGCGCGCCGCCAGCCCGGCAGCGAGCAGGCCAGCTACTATTTCCTCGCCGTGATCTTTCCGCACCGGCAGATGAAGATCATGGATTACAACCGCGTGGTGAAGGACTTGAACGGGCTTACCGCCGAGCAGTTCCTCGATCGCCTCGGCAAGAGTTTCCTGGTGTCGCCAGCCTGCGACGCCGTCAAGCCTTCCTGTCCCGGCGAAATCGGCCTCTACCTGCCCGGCCGCTGGTATCGGCTCAACATCGACCCGAAGCTTTTCGTGAAGGACCCCGTCGAGAACCTCGACGTCTCGCTGCTGTCGGCGCATGTGTTGGCGCCGCTGCTCGGCATCGCCGACTTGCGCCGCGACAAGCGCATCGACTTCGTCGGCGGCATCCGTGGGCTGCCGGAGCTGGAAAAGCGCGTCGACTCGGGCGAGATGGCGGTCGCCTTCGCCATGTACGCGACGCGCATGGAGAATCTGATGGCGGTCGCCGACAGCGACCAGGTGATGCCGCCGAAATCCACCTGGTTCGAGCCCAAGCTCGCCGACGGGCTGGTATCGCACGTCATCGACTGATGGCGCCGGCCCGGTCCGCCCAAGCGCCTATCGCGCTCCCCGCAGCCGCCGCTGGGAGCGCCAGTTGAGCAGGGAAATCGTCGTCAGGCCGAGGCCGATCAGCAGCATGCCGGCCAGCTCCGACGCCGCCATGCGTTCGCCGAGCTGCCAGCGCGACGACAGGCTGGCGACGGCGGGAATACCGAGGATCGACAGGCTCGCCTGCCAAGCCGGCAACCGCTCCAGCACGTAGAGCCAGAGGAACCAGCCCAGCGCCGTACTGACCACGGCCATGAAACCGATGATGGCGAGGAAGTCGGGCGTCCACTGGGTCGGGCGTTCCGGCACCAACAGCGCGATCGCCGCCAGCGGCAGCAGGCCGAACACCATCTGCCAAGTGGTCAGCGCCAGCACGTCGGCGGCCAGCACGGCGCGCCAGCGTTTGACGAGGATGGTTGACAGCGCCCAGCTCATCGCCGCCAGCACGGCCAGCAATTTGCTGAACAAGCCGGCGTGGAATTTCCACGGCGCGATGATCAGCACCAGTCCCGCCAGCGCGCAGGCCGCCGCCGCCCACTGCGTGGCGCGGATGTGTTCGCCGAGAACGAGGCGCGCCAGCAGCAGCGTCCAGATCGGCATGGTGAAGATCAGCACCGCCGTCTTGCCGGCGCCGCCTTCGACCAGCGCCCAGGTCGATAGCGCGATGAAGCCGCCGGTCTGGAAGATGCCGACGCAGGCGGTCCGCCACGGCGCAGTCAACCGTAACGGCCGCCGCGTCGCTATCAGCGTTGCGAACAGCACTACCGTCGCCACCGCCGTGCGTAGGACGCCGACCTGGAACGGCCCCGCATAGGCGAGCGCCTGCTTGGCGATAACCCAGGTGTAGCCCCACAACAGGGTGAGAACGACCAGCGCCGCCAGCGCGCGGCCGCCTGTCTTCCCGGTGGCCATCAAGCGGCCAAGGCCGGCAGCACCGCGCCGGCGTTGGCGGAAGTCGCCGCCGCCACGGCGGCGGGCGAGAGCCCGCGCAGTTCGGCAAGCGCCGCGGCGATGCGCGCCAGTTCGGCCGGCTCGTTGCGCTCGCCGCTCGCCAGCCACGCCGGCGGAATGTCCGGCGCGTCGGTTTCGAGCACGATGGACGAAAGCGGCAGCGTCGCCGCGAGATCGCGCAAATGTGTCGCCCGCGTATGCGTCATGGCGCCGCCGAAACCCAGCTTGAAGCCGAGCTTGAGAAACTCGTCGGCCTGCTGGCGGCTGCCGTTGAAGGCATGGGCGACGCCGCCGGGCAGGTCGATGCGGCGCAAGTGCTTGAGGATGGCGTCGACGGCCTTGCGTACATGCAGCAGCACCGGCAGGCCGAGATCGCGGGCGATCTTCAATTGTTCGACGAAAAAGAATTCCTGGCGCGGCTCGTCGCGCTCCGGCACGAAGTAATCGAGGCCGATTTCGCCGACGGCCGCCGGCCGGGAGGCAAGCAGCGTCGCGCGCAGGGCGTCGAGATCGCCTTCCTGTGCCCTACCAACGGCCATCGGATGGATGCCGTAAGCCGGCAGGCAGCCGGAAAATTCGCGGCAGACGGAGGCGACGGCGCCGAAGTTGGCGCGTTCGATGGCGGGTACGACAATCCGATCGACGCCCGCCGCGGCGGCCCGCGCCGCCACCACGGCGCGGTCGGCATCGAATTCGGCGGCGTCGAGATGGCAGTGCGTGTCGATCAGGGCCATGACGGCTTCACAGCCGCGGCAGGCGCGTCAGGCAAGCTCGTCGATCCAGGCTTGCTGGATCGCTTCGAGTATCTTCTCGCCGCAATGCTTGGGATCGTCGTCGAAATCCGGCAGGGCGACGACCCAGCGCATGAGATCGACGAAATTGATGCGCGTCGGATCGACGTTCGGGTGCGCGTCGACGAGTTCGATGACGATGTCGTTGATGTCGGTCCACTTCATGAATGTTTTCCTCCACCTTCCTTCGCCTGGTTGATCGTGTATTTCGGAATCTCGATCACCAGCGGCGTGTCCTCGACCACGGCCTGGCAC
>DAIEEM010000040.1 GCA_027325905.1 Rhodocyclaceae bacterium | reverse complement strand
CGCCCGTACCTGATCGACCGGAAGGCCCTGCTGGTGGCCGAAGTTGATCAACAGGACGCCGACGTTCACGCAGTGGTCGAATACGTTCGGCCGCTGCTGGTGCATGCCGCACAACAACATCATGAGATCGCGGTCGCGGATAACGGACTCGGCGACGTCCGCCGCCATTTCCTGCATCGCCGGCAGGTCGACCTTGCGGCCCTGGCGCACGTCGGCGAAGGCGCGACGCACCACCTTCGATGCATCGGCGAGCAGTTGCCGCGCCAAGCGAATGTCCTCTGCGCTTGGGCCACGACTGGCCGCGACCATCGCCGCGGCGCCGGTCGGGACGTCGCGGCCGCGGCTGGTATCGATGAAGACCTCCTGAATGCCGCTGCCGGCTACCAGCCGGATTTGCTCGTCGCTGTCGATGTGCAACCGACGCATGTAGAACGGGTGCTTTTCCCAGTGGGTCTTGAAATTCATGACGAACATGCCGGGTTGGAGCTGGCTGACGTCGATTTTCTTGATTGCCATGACTGCCTCCGTCGCTGGGTGTGGCGATGGCCGGGGGCGGGGGCGGTATCGATCCGTTGTCAGGGCGGCGAAGCCGTGGAGTCCTGAGCGGAACTGGAGTCGGATCGTTTCGCCGCGGGCGCGTCGGGGCCGCGACGGCAGATCCTCTCTGAACATCATGGAGGGAAATTACGCGCAAAGCAAGTACCCAATTGCATGCTGCGCGGCAGCAGCATCCCTCAGCCGCCGGGCAGCAGAATCCGGTTGTCGGTGCTGAACTGGTAGTCGCGGAAAACGTGCTCCGCCGTCAATATCTCGTAACTGCCGTCGGCGTGGCGCACGGTCGTGTCCTTGAGCCGATAGGTGTAGTGGCCGCAGGTCCAGCAGTCGAAGTTGCGCATGTGGGTGCACAGGCAGGTCTTGTCGCGCACCGCAATCTTGCGCACGCCGGGATGGGCCGCGACTTCGCGGTTGTAGGCGGCGACGTAGGCGCAGTTGCCGTTGGCGTCGAGCAGGTAGCCGAAGGCTTCGCAGTTCGGGCGGATGCCGGATCCGATCGCCGGGCTGTTCTTCAACATGCGCATCGGATAACCGGTCGGCGAGATGGTGTTGACCTCGATGTCGCGCTCGCTGGCCTTGAAGTATTCCTGCTGCACCTTGGGCGGCAAGCCGCATTCCTTGACGACGGTGAAGCGCGTCGCCACCTGGACGGCGGCGGCGCCCGCCTCCATGAAGGCGACGGCATCGCTGCCGGTGAAGATGCCGCCGGCCGGAATCAGCGGCAGGTCAAGCTTCTCGGCGGCCAGCCACGTCCGTATCTCGGCGACGATGGTGGCGAGGTCGTACTGCGCCCAGTCCAGGCCGAAACCCAGATGGCCGCCGGCAAGCGGGCCTTCGATGACGACGAAGTCCGGCAGGCGATGGGTACGCGCGGACTTGCGCAGAAAGAGCTGCAAGGCGCGCAGCGACGAAACGATGATGCCGAGCTTGGCATCGCGGAAGCGCGGGTGATCCTCGATCAGGGCGAAGGAGCCCAAGTGCAGGCCCGCCGCCAGGGTGATGCCGTCGATGCCGGCGTCGAGCGCCGATGTCAGCCGCACCTTGAGGGTCTCGCGCGGCGCCCCCATGGTCAGCTTTTCCATGCAGTTGATGAAGATCAGGCCGTCGCCGCGCTTGGCTTCCATCGTCGAGGCGACGTGCAGGCGCGTGGCCTCGGCCAGCCGGCCGAGATCGAACTGCACCGCCGACTTGTCGGGATTGGCGACGTTGTACTTGTAGAGCTTGAGCTTGTCCTTGACGTAGCTGGTGTCGAAGCGCCGGTCGGATACCGTCTTGATCATGGCATCCGAAATATGGCCGATACCGCCCAGCCGCGCCGCCTCCAGGGCGAGTTCCGCCGTCGAGATATCCACGCCCATGCCGCCGATTACAAGGGGTACCAGCTCCTTGCCGCCCAAGCGGAGCCGAGAATCGTCCAACCGTTTCATTCACATGCTCATATCGAGGTTTATCGTCCCCCGACGATACCATGCCGAGCCAGTTTTAGAATTGTTTTACCTCGATATTCAAGGTCTGAATACGATAGGCGATCTGGCGCGGCGTCATGCCCAGCAACCGTGCGGCGCGCGCCTGCACCCAGCCGGCCTGCTCCAGGGCGGCGATCACCCGTGAGCGTTCATCGAGGTTCGGGTCGGCGGCATCGGCGACAGGCGCCGGCACCGCAGCCATAGGTGCCGGCGCGGCCGCCGGCGGTACCATGCCCTCGCGCGGCCGGTCGATGCGGACCAGGTCGGCCTCGATGGTGCCCGACGGCGACATCACGGCGGCGCGCTCCAGGCAGTTCTCCAGTTCGCGCACGTTGCCGGGCCATGCGTACTGGGTCAGGCGCCCGATCGCGGCCTCGGTGATCGACAGCGGCCGGCCCTGCATTTCGCCGATGCGCGCCGCCAGATGGCGGGAGAGGTCGGGGATATCCTCGGGCCGCTCGCGCAAGGCCGGCAACAGGATGGGCATGACGTTCAGCCGGTAGTAGAGATCTTCGCGGAAGTCGCCAGCATCGACCGCCGCTTCGAGATTGCGGTGCGTCGCGGCGATGACGCGCACG
>DAIEEM010000034.1 GCA_027325905.1 Rhodocyclaceae bacterium | reverse complement strand
AGGCGGTCCTGCAGCAGCGCGCGGTTGGGCAGGCCGGTCAGCGGATCGTGGAACGCCAGGTGGCGGATGTGCTCGTCCTTGCGGCGCTGCTCGGTGATGTCGTTGAAGACCGAGACGTAGCTGCAGGGAATGCCGTCGGTGGCGGGAATGCGGTTGATGGTCAGCCATTCCAGGTAGGCCGCGCCGCTCTTGCGGCGGTTCCAGATTTCGCCCTGCCAGCGTCCCGTGTCGAGCAGTTGTTGCCACAGCTTGCGGTAGAACTCGGCATCGTGGTGGTCGGAGCGCAGCAGGCTCGGCTTGCGGCCGATGGCGTCTTCCGCCGTATAGCCGGTGATCTCGGTGAAGGCGGCATTGACGGAAACGATGCGCGCATTCTCGTCGGTGACGACGACGCCTTCGCTGGTGTTCTCGAAGACGCTGGCCGCCAGGCGCAGCTTGGCGGTGCGTTCGCGCACGCGATCCTCGAGTTCGGCGGTGAGGCGCTGGTAATCCAGCTCCCGCGCCGCGATGTTGGTCAGCATGTGGCGAAAGGCCGCGACCAGAACGCCGACGCCGCCGCGGCCTCCGTCGGGCAGGGCGACGTCGCGGCTGCCGGCGGCGATGGCCTCGGCGGCGGTGGTGATCCGGCGCAGCGGCGACAGCAGCCGCTGCATCAGCAACAGCAGCACGAAGGAAACGACGCCGGCAGTCAGGATGCCGCCGACGGCGGCCTGGGCGCGCGCCGGCGCGATTTCCTGCTCGATGGCGCCCTGCGATACCGCATAGACGAGCTGGACGTAGCGTTCCGGCAGGCGCGGATCGAAGCGGACACGCTGCGCGGCAACGTATCGGCGGCCCTGCGGGCCGGCGACGGGCGACAGCGCCAGGTGGTCGCGGCCGGGCGGCATCGCCAGTCCCGGGAAGTCCAGCGCCATGTTGCTGGCGGCATCGAAACGGAAGGCGCGGGCGGCGTCGGGATGTACCAGATAATGGCCTTCCTGGTCGGCGACGTAGGTGTTAACGCCGGGCGGCAGGCCGCTGCTGATGGCATCGAGGATGGGGCCGGCGTCGAGGTTGAGCGTGACTACGCCGAAGACCTCGCCCGCCGCGTCGATGATCGGCGTGGCGGCGCGCAATACGCGCAGGCGCGGCCCCGGCGCTTCCTGCACAAAGCGGTCGAAGCCGAAATCGGACAGGTAGATTTCGCCCGTCTTGAGCTTGATCGCGCCCTGGAAGAAGTCGCGTTCGCCCTTGGGCGCGAGCGCCGCGTCGGATACGACCGCGAGCTTGCCGTTGCGCCGCTCGATTCGTACCAGCTCGCGCCCGCCGTCGGCGACGCCGATGTAGCGGATGAGGAAATAGTTCGGGTGCGCCTGGGCGAAGGCCAGGAAAATCTCCTGCAGGCGCTGGTTCCAGACGACCCGGTGGTTGCCGTCGCGCGGATCGACGCCGCCGTGCTGAGCGGCGCGCAGGATGCCGGTGACCGGCGGCGTGCGCGAGAGGAACAGCGCATCCTGGCGCAGGATGTCGATGGTTTGCGCCAGGCGCACGCCGTTGAGGCGCACTTCGTCGTCGAGCTCGGCGTCGAAATGGCTGAGGATCGTGTCGCGCTGGTGGCGGTCGAGGACATAGACCAGCGCCAGGCTGGCAATGGCGACCAGCGCCAGCGCGGCCAGTTGGATCTGTGTCGTCAGGCGTGAGACGCTCATCTTCGTGTCGCGAAGGTGCCGAGGCGATGGATGCGGCATTATAGGTGGAAAGACCGCGGCGGGCCCGGCGCGGCCCGTGTTCTGATACAATGCGCGCATCCCAACGGCCCGCTCGATCGACCCCCGAGTCGGCTCCGCCACGAGACATGTCGCGAACGAACATGATCCCAGACACCGCCCCCGGCGCCAGTCGCGCCTATTCTTACGGCATGCTTTGGCCGATTGCCCTGGCCGCGCTCCTGGCGCTGACGCTGTTCGTCGCCACCGTTGCGACGGTCGCCGCCCTCAGTTTGCGCAGCGACGTCGCGGCACTGGCCGACCGGGCGAGAAAGTCGATGTCGGCGGAGAACTCCCTGCGCAAGGACCTGGCGGCCTTCAAGGCGGGTCTCGCCAAGGCGCAGCCGTCGGCGGTGGTGCCCGGCGCCGTGGCGCCGACTGTCGCGGCACAAACCGTCGTGGCCGAGGGCGTTCGACCGGTACCCGGGGGTGTCGGTCCGGCGGCGCATGTCGTCAAGGTTCGCGCCGACGACAGCTCCCAGCGCGAATGCGTTTTCCTGTCGGGCGATCCGTACCGGCTGGCTGATTGCATCCGGCGCGAAGAAGGGGCGATGGGCCGCAGCGCCCGGCATGCCTCCTACCGGTAACGGTCGCGGAGGCCGCCGTCAGAGCAAGACCCGTTCGATGCCTCCCGCATTTGCCGCACGCACGTAATTCGTCAGCCAGTCCTTGCCCAGCAGATGCTTCGCCATCTCGACGACGACGTAGTCGGTGGCGATGCCGGCATCCGCCTCGAAGCGCGACAGTCCTTGCAGGCACGATGGGCAGGACGTCAGCAGCTTGACGTCGCCGGCAAAGCCGTCGGCGCGCAGCCTCGACGCACCGGCTTCGATTTCCTGCTGCTTCCTGAAGCGCACCTGCGTGGACACGTCGGGTCGCGTCACCGCCAGCGTGCCCGATTCGCCGCAGCAGCGGTCGGAGAGCTCGACCTTGCCGCCCATCAATTCGGATACCAGCTTGACCGGGTTGTAGTTCTTGATCGGTGTGTGGCAGGGATCGTGGTACATGTAGCGCGCCCCCGTGATGTCTTCCAGATGCACGCCCTTCTCCCG
>DAIEEM010000003.1 GCA_027325905.1 Rhodocyclaceae bacterium | reverse complement strand
CGCAACGGTTGGATGGCGAATCTCGAGGCCGGGGATTACTTCGCCACGTGCTGCAGGAAGCGCAGCATGTTGCAGGTGTAGCCGTACTCGTTGTCGTACCAGGAGACGACCTTGACGAAGGTCGAATCGAGCGCGATGCCGGCTTCGGCGTCGAACACCGACGGCGTCGTGCAGCCGCGGAAATCGGTGGCGACGACCTTCTCCTCGGTGTAGCCGAGCACGCCCTTCAGCGCGCCTTCGGAAGCCTGCTTCATCGCGGCGCAGATGTCCTTGTAGGAAGCTTCCTTGACGAGCTCGACGGTCAGGTCGACCACGGAAACGTCGGAGGTCGGGACGCGGAAGGCCATGCCGGTGAGCTTCTTGTTGAGCTCGGGAATGACCACGCCGACGGCCTTGGCGGCGCCGGTGGACGACGGGATGATGTTTTCCAGGATGCCGCGGCCGCCGCGCCAGTCCTTGTTGGACGGGCCGTCGACGGTCTTCTGCGTCGCCGTGGCGGCATGCACCGTGGTCATCAGGCCGCGCTTGATGCCCCAGTTGTCGTTCAACACCTTGGCGACGGGCGCTAGGCAGTTGGTGGTGCAGGAAGCGGCGGAGACGATCTTCTCGCCGGCATACTTCTCGTGGTTCACGCCATAGACGAACATCGGCGTGTCGTCCTTGGAGGGGGCGGACTGCACCACCTTCTTGGCGCCGGCGTCGAGGTGCTTCTGGCAGGTTTCCTTGGTCAGGAAGAAGCCGGTGGATTCGATGACGATGTCGGCGCCTACTTCGTCCCACTTCAGGTTGGCCGGGTCTTTCTCGGCCGTCAGGCGGATCTTCTTGCCATTGACGATCAGGTTGTTGCCGTCGACGGCGATGGTGCCGTTGAAGCGCCCATGCACGGAGTCGTACTTCAGCATGTAGGCCAGGTAATCGGGTTCGAGCAAGTCGTTGATGCCGACGACTTCGATGCCGGGGAAATCCTTGGCGATTGCGCGGAAAGCCATGCGGCCGATGCGGCCAAATCCGTTGATGCCGACTTTGATAGCCATAATTTTAGCTCCAGAGGGTAATTACAGAACCGATTCCACGGTCTTCACGACGTTGGCGACGGTGAAGCCGAACTCCTTGAATAGTACGCCGGCCGGGGCTGACTCGCCGAAGCGGTCGAGGCCGACGACGGCGCCTTCGAGGCCGACATATTTGTACCAGCCGCCGGTGACGCCGGCTTCGACGGCGACGCGCGGCAGGCCGCGGGGCAGCACGTTTTCCTTGTAGGCGGCGTCCTGGCGGTCGAAGACGTTGGTCGATGGCATCGAGACGACGCGCACCGGAACGCCCTTGGCGGCGAGTTCCACCTGCGCCTTCAAGGCCAGGTCGACTTCGGAGCCGGTGGCGATGATCACGGCCTTGGCCGCGCCCTTGGCTTCCGCGATCACGTAGCCGCCGCGGCGCGCGGCGGCCAGCGTCGCCTCGTCGCGGGCGACGAAAGGCAGGTTCTGGCGCGACAGCGCCAGCGCGCTCGGGCCGTCGCGGCGTTCGACGGCGCTAGTCCAGGCGATCATGGTCTCGACGGTGTCGCAGGGGCGCCAGACGTCCATGTTGGGGATCATGCGCAGCGTCGCGGTCTGCTCGACCGGCTGGTGCGTCGGGCCGTCCTCGCCGAGGCCGATGGAATCGTGCGTGAACACGTAGATCACGCGCTGCTTCATCAGCGCCGACATGCGCAGGGCGTTTCTGGCGTACTCGGAGAACATCAGGAAGGTGCCGCCGAACGGCAGAATGCCGCCGTGCAGGGCCATGCCGTTCATGATGTGCGACATGCCGAACTCGCGCACGCCGTAGGAGATGTAGTTGCCCGGCGTCTTGCCGGAGACGGGCTTGCAGCCGGTCCAGTTGGTCAGGTTCGAGCCGGTGAGGTCGGCCGAGCCGCCGACGAACTCGGGCAGCGCCGGGGCCAGCGCGTTGATGGCGAGCTGCGAAGCCTTGCGCGTGGCGACGGTTTCCGCCTTGGCGTTGGCGGCGGCGACGGCCGCCGCGGCGTGCTCGGCCCACTTCGCCGGCAGTTCGTTGGCGGTGCGGCGCTTGAACTCGGCGGCGAGTTCCGGGAAAGCCTTGGCGTAATGGTCGAACTTCTGCTGCCAGGTGGCTTCCCGGGCGGCGCCCTTCTTCTTGGCGTTCCAGGCTTCATAGACTTCCTGCGGAATCTCGAAGGGACCGAAGTTCCAGCCGATGTGCGGCCGCGCCAGGGCGATCTCGGCGTCGACCAGCGGCGCTCCATGCACGTCGTGGGTGCCCTGCTTGTTGGGCGAGCCGGCGCCGATCACGGTCTTGCAGCAGATCAGCGAAGGCCGGTCGGCCACGGCCTTGGCGGCGGTGATGGCGGCGTGCAGCGCTTCCGGGTCGTGGCCGTTGACGTTGGCCACGACGTGCCAGCCGTAGGCCTCGAAGCGCTTCGGCGTGTCGTCGGTGAACCAGCCTTCGACGTGGCCGTCGATGGAAATGCCGTTGTCGTCCCAGAAGGCGGTCAGCTTGCCCAGGCCCCAGGTGCCGGCCAGCGCGCAGGCTTCGTGGGAGATGCCTTCCATCAGGCAGCCGTCGCCGAGGAAGACCCAGGTGCGGTGGTCGACGATCTCGTGGCCGGGACGGTTGAACTCGTTGGCCAGCAGCTTTTCCGCCATCGCCATGCCGACGGCATTGGTGATGCCCTGGCCGAGCGGGCCGGTGGTGGTCTCGACGCCGGGCGTGTAGCCGTATTCGGGGTGGCCCGGCGTCTTGCTGTGCAGCTGGCGGAAGTTCTTGATGTCGTCGATGCTGAGGTCGTAGCCCGTCAGGTGCAGCAAGGCGTAGATCAGCATCGAGCCGTGGCCGTTGGACAGCACGAAACGGTCGCGGTCGGCCCATTTCGGATTGGTCGGGTTGTGCTTGAGGTGGTGGTTCCACAGCACTTCGGCGATCTCCGCCATGCCCATGGGCGCGCCCGGATGGCCGGAATTGGCCTTCTGCACGGCGTCCATGGCCAGGGCGCGGATGGCGCTGGTCAGGTTGTTGAACATTGGCGGCTCGAAATCGCTGAAAGTGGCGATCATGGGATTCCCTCGTTATCCACGGCCCGGAAAGGCCGTGATTATCGGCCAAACCGGTTCCGATTGGTAAATCGTTGAAGTAGCGGCGCCGTGCGCGCTCGCCGGTGCCCTAGATCGACATGGCGCGGCGACGGTTTTCCATCAGGCGCAGGATCATCGGCGTGAAGATCAACTGCATCGCCAGTTCCATCTTGCCGCCCGGAATGACCACGATGTTGGGCCGCGACATGAAGGAGTCGTGGATCATCGACAGCAGGTAGGGGAAGTCGATGCCTTTCGGGTTGGCGAAGCGGATCACCACGAAGCTTTCGTCCGGTGAAGGAATATCTTGGGCGATGAACGGGTTCGAGGTATCGACGGTCGGCACGCGCTGGAAGTTCACATGCGTGCGTGAGAAC
>DAIEEM010000349.1 GCA_027325905.1 Rhodocyclaceae bacterium | reverse complement strand
CTTCTCCAGCGCCAGCGCGCGCTCGTTGGCCGACAGCGCCTTGTCCTCGAAGTTCTTGAGTTCGGGCGTGATGTAGCGCTCGGCATTCTTCAGCGTCTGGCGGCGGCGGTAGTCGTCGGGAATCTTGTCGACGTTGGCGTGCGTGACTTCGATGTAGAAGCCATGCACCTTGTTGAATTCGACCTTGAGGCTGGCGATGCCGCTGCGTTCGCGTTCGCGCGCTTCGAGTTCGATGAGGAAGGCGCCGCAGTTCGATTGCAAGGCGCGCAGCTCGTCGAGCTCGGCGCAGTAACCGGCGTTGATGACGCCGCCTTCGCGCAGCATCGACGCCGGATCCGGCGCGACGGCGCGGGCGAGCAAGGCCTGGCAAGCCGGCGGCGCGGCCAGGTCGGCGGCGACGCGCGCGAGCAATTCCGCTTGCGGCTGGCCCAGGCTGGCGGCAAGGTGCGGCAGCCCGGCGAGCGTATCGCGCAAGCTGGAAAGGTCGCGCGGCCGGGCATTCCTCAAGGCAATGCGTGCGGTGATGCGTTCGACGTCGGCGACGGACTTCAGCGCCGCGCGCAAGTGCGGCAGGCAGCCGGCACCGCCGGCGCCGATCATTTCGGCAATTGCTTCGTGGCGCGCCGCCGCTGCGGCGCGATCCGCAAGCGGATGGTGCAGGCAATGGCGCAGCCAGCGCGAGCCCATGCCGGTCATGCAGGTGTCGAGCAAGGAGAGCAGCGTAGGCGCGGTCTGGCCGCGCAGCGTCTCGGCGATTTCGAGGTTGCGGCGCGTAGCGGCGTCGAGGCGCAGATAGGTGCCTTGGTCTTCGGCGACGATGCCGGTGACATGGGCGAGCGCCTGCATCTGCGTTGCCCGCGCGTAACCGAATAAGGCGCCGGCGGCGGCCAGCCCAAGCGCCACGCCTTCCACGCCGAAACCGGCGAGATCGCGCGTGCCGAAGTGCCCGCAGAGTTCGCGCGTCGCCGCCGCGCCGTCGAAGTGCCAGTCGGGCAGGCGCTTGGCGATACCCGCTGTCGGAATGTCGCGGCGCAGGCCGTCGGGCAGCAGCAGCTCGGCCGGGCGCAGGCGTTCGAGCTGGGCGGACAGCGCGGCAAACGGCGTCTCGGTCAGGCGAAATTCGCCGCTGGCGAGGTTGAGCCAGGCCAGGCCGACGCGTTCGCGCTCGATCGTCAGCGCGGCGAGCAGGCTGTCGGATTTTTCGTCGAGCAGGCTGGCGTCGGTCAACGTGCCCGGCGTCACGATGCGCGCGACGGCGCGCTCCACCGGTCCTTTCGAGGTGGCCGGATCGCCGATCTGTTCGCAGATGGCCACCGACTCGCCGAGCTTTACCAGCTTGGCGAGATAGGGTTCGAGGGCATGGTGGGGCACGCCGGCCATTGGGATCGGCTTGCCGGCCGATTGGCCGCGCGCCGTCAGGGTGATGTCGAGCAGCCGCGCCGCTTTTTCGGCGTCGGCGAAGAACAGTTCGTAGAAATCCCCCATGCGGTAGAACAGCAGCATGTCTGGATGCTGCGCCTTGAGACGCAGATACTGCTGCATGACGGGAGTGTGTCCCGTCAGTTCCGGAACGGTGTCGTTGTTGCTGGTCACGCCGCCAGTTTGGGAGTCTTGTGCTGCCCAACGAGCTGCAACAATTGCGAGAAGATTTTCGGATTACCGGCGACGACGTTGCCCGTGGCGAGATAGTTCTGTTCGCCGGCAAGGTCGCCGACGAGGCCGCCGGCTTCCGTGATCAGCAGGCTGCCGGCCGCCATGTCCCAGGGCGACAGGCCGAACTCCCAGAAGCCATCGAGGCGCCCGGCGGCGACATAGGCGAGATCGAGCGACGCGGCGCCGGGTCGGCGCAGGCCGGCGCACTTCTGCGCCAGTTCCTTGAAGATGGCGAGATAGGCGTCGACGTGGTCGAACATGCGGTAGGGAAAGCCCGTGCCGATCAGCGCTTCGGCGAGCTTGGCGCGGCTGCTGACGCGCAGGCGCTTGTCGTTGAGGAAGGCGCCGGCGCCCTTGCTGGCCGTGAACAATTCGTTGGCGGTCGGGTCGTAGACGACGGCATGGGCCATCGTGCCCTTGTGCGCCAGCCCGATCGATACCGCGTACTGCGGAAAGCCATGGATGAAATTGGTGGTGCCGTCGAGCGGGTCGATGATCCACTGGTATTCGGAATCGCCCTTGTTGCCTGAGGTTGCGCCCGACTCCTCTGCTAGAAT
>DAIEEM010000038.1 GCA_027325905.1 Rhodocyclaceae bacterium | reverse complement strand
TGATGGCGTGGGCGGCGTCGAACCAGCCGTCGGCCTTGAGCGCCGAGCGCGCGGCGGGCAGGCCGGCCTTGATGCGCTCGACCGGCAGCGGCTCCATGATGACGCCGGTGGAGAAAGGCAGCACCTGGTCCGCGCGCAAGTCCATCCGCATCGCCACGGCGGCGCAGGTGGCGTTGGCGGCCGCCAGCCCGGCTTCGCCGGTGCCGGCGTTGGCGATGCCGGTGTTGACGACCAGCGCGCGGATGGCGGGCGTCGCCAGATGCTGCTTGCATATCTGGACCGGCGCGGCGCAGAAGCGGTTCTGGGTGAACACGCCGGCGACGGCGCTGCCGGCGACCAGTTCGATCAGCGTCAGGTCGCGGCGGCCGGCCTTGCGGATGCCGGCTTCCGTGCAGCCGAGGCGAATCCCGGCGACGGCATGGATTTGTTCGCGGGCGGGGGTTGCGTAATTGACGGGCATGGGAGGAGCTCCTGAAGTCATTCGAAAACGTATCGCCACAGCGCGCGCACGGCGGCGACCTGGTCGGTCACCAGTGTCGGGTCGACGCGGCTCTTGGCGTTGTTGAGGCGCAGCGCGTGCTGCATGCGGCGGTATTCGCGGTAGGCGTCGCGCACGGTTTCGGCCAGCGGCGACGGGATCAGCCCCTTCGCGGCGGCGATCCGCAGCAGGGCGATGTTGCCGCGGTTGACGGTGAGGTCCGGAAACACGGCGGCGTGCCCCAGCACCAGCGCCTGGACGATGAACTCGACGTCGATGAGCCCGCCCGGATCGTGCTTGAGGTCGAAAAGCTCGCTCTTGCCGGCGAAGGAGTCGTACATTTTCTGCCGCATCGCCGCCACTTCGCGCTTGAGGTCCGCGAGCTTGCGCGGCTGGCGCAGGACTTCGTTGCGAATTTCGTGGAAGGCTTTGCCGATGGCTTCGTCGCCGGCCGAGAAGCGGGCCCGCGTCAGCGCCTGGTGTTCCCACACCCAGGCCGCTTCGAGCTGGTAGCGGCGGAACGCCTGCAGCGAGGTGACGACAAGGCCCGACTCGCCGTTGGGCCGCAGGCGCAGGTCGGTCTCGAACAACTGCCCGGCGGAAGTGCGCGTGTCGAGCCAGGTGATGATGCGCATCGCCAGCTTCGAGTAGATTTGCGCGGCGTCGGGATGATCGTCGTCGAAGAGGAAGATCATGTCGAGATCGGAGGCGTAGCCGAGTTCCTTGCCGCCGAGCTTGCCATAGCTGACGACGGCAAAGCGCGGCACTTCGCGGTGGCGCCGCGCCAACTTGCGCCAAGCGTACTTGACGGTGAGGTCGAGGATATTGTCCGCCAGTTCCGAGAGGTGGTCGGAAAGCCGCTCCAGCGGCAGGAGGCCGGCGAGATCCTGCGCCAGCAGGCGGAACACCTGCGCGTGGTGGGCTTCGCGCATCAAGTCCATCTGGCGCTCGACGTCGGGCTCGACCTCGTCGAGCCGGGCGTCGAGTTCGCGGCGGAAGGCGGGCCAGTCGGGCGCGGCGTCGAGGCCGCGCGCGTCGAGCAGTTCGTCGAGCAGGATCGGGTGGCGCAGCAGATAGGCGGCCTCCCAACTCGAGCTGCCGGCGATGTGCGCGAGCTTCTTCAGCGCATGGGGATACTGCAGCAACAGCGCCAGATAGGCGGCGCGGCGCGAGACCGCTTCGAGCAGGTCGAGGCAGCGGACCAGCGTGGCGTCGGGGTCGGGGGTGGCGGCGGCCGCTTCGATCACGCGCGGCACCAGGGTGTCGAAGCGGCCCTTGGCGGCGTCTGAGAGCTGCTGGTAACGGCTGCCCGAACGGACCCCGGCGAGGCGCCGGCAGGCGCCGGCGACGTCCTTGAAGCCTAGCTCGGCGAGGCTGTCGGCGTGGCCGTCGGCGCTGTGCCAGACGCCGTCGAGCTCGTGATGGTCGGCGCTGGGGTCGGCGAAGACGGCCTCGAAATGGCGCGAGACGTTCTGGCGATGGTCGTCGAGTTCCGCCAGCAGCGCCGCGTAGGAACTGAAGCCCATCGCTTGCGCTGTCAGCGCCTGGTCGCCGACGTTCTCGGGCAGGCTGTGCGTCTGCGCGTCGTCGAGGTATTGCAGCCGGTGTTCGAGGCGGCGCAGGAAATCATAGGCGACGGAGAGTTCGGCGACGGCGTCGGCGGCAAGCTGGCCGCGCTCGGCCAGCAGGTGCAGCACCTGCAGCGTCGGCTTCAGTTGCAGGCTGCGGTCGCGGCCGCCGCGGATCAACTGGAAGACCTGGGCGATGAACTCGATTTCGCGGATGCCGCCGGGCCCCAGCTTGACGTTGTTGGCCATGTCCTTCTTCGCCACCTCGCGGCGGATCTGCGCGTGCAGGCTGCGCATGGCGTCGATGGCGCCGAAGTCGAGGTATTTGCGGAAGACGAAGGGGCGGCGGATGGCCTCGAGTTCGTCGTGGCGATCGCCGCTGATGGGCCGCGCCTTGATCCAGGCATAGCGTTCCCACTCGCGGCCCTGGGTGACGAGATAGTTTTCCAGCATCTCGAATGAGCAGACCAGCGGACCGGACTCGCCGTCGGGCCGCAGCCGCATGTCGACGCGAAAGACCCGGCCGTCGCCGGTGGCCTCGCTGATGGCGTTGATGAGGCCGCGCCCCAGGCGCGTGAAATATTCGAAGTTCGAGATCGGCCGTGCGCCGTCCGTTTCGCCGTCTTCCGGATAGACGAAGATGAGGTCGATGTCGGAGGAGACGTTGAGCTCGCGCCCGCCGAGCTTGCCCATGCCGACGACGATCAGTTGCTGCTCGGCGCCGGCGGCATTGCGCGGCGCGCCGTAGCGCGCCCGTTGCGCCGCCGACAGCACGGACACGGCCGTGGCGACGGCGACGTCGGCCAGCGCGCTCATGGCTTCCATGACCTCGGCCAAGGACGCCCGGGCGCCGAGATCCTGCGCGGCGATATGGGCCAGGGCTCGCTGTTTCAGACGCCGCAGCGCCGGCTTGAGCGTTTCCTCGTCGGGCGGCGTGGCGGCGAGCCAGGCATGCAATGCGTCGGCACCCAGCGGCCAGGGCCGGCCGGTGGCCACTTCCTGTGCCAGTTCCGGCCGCGTTTCCAGCAGGCGCGCAAGATAGCGCGAGCATTGGAGAACGGCGGCCGGGAGGGTCATTGGTTTAGAATGCGGGTTGTTGCCGGGCCCGCCATTGTATCGTTCCGTATGGCGGCGGCGCGCCACCATCCATGCGCATAGCCACCATTTTCGTTCCCCTTCGCCGGTTTGTCGCCCACCCCACCACGCGCCGCCTGCTGGCTGCCGCCGGCTGGGTCGCGTTCGGCCTCTATTGCGCCTTTGCCGTGCTGGTGCTGGTGCTGCGCTATGCCGTGCTGCCGCAGATCGAGCACTATCGCGGCGACGTCGAGACGGCGCTGACGCAGGCCTTGAAGCTGCCCGTGTCGATCCGCGCCATCGACGGCGGCTGGGCGGGACTGCGCCCGCGGCTGGCCATCCACGGCCTCGATATCCGCGATGCGCAGGGACGCCCGGCGCTCGGCCTCGACGAGGTGCGGGCGGAACTGGCCTGGTCGTCGCTCTGGCATTTCGGGCTGCGCCTGCACCGCCTGGAAATCGTCACCCCCGACCTCGACGTCCGCCGCGATGCCACCGGCCATTTCTTCGTCGCCGGCCTCGAAGTGGGGAACGACGGCGCCGACAGCGGCATCGAGCGCTGGGTGCTGTCGCAGGACCGCATCGTCGTGCGCGATGCCGCGGTGCGCTGGCACGACGAACTGCGCGGCGCGCCGACGCTGACCCTGAACCGGCTCAACTTCGACTTGCGCAACGACGGCAGCCGCCACCGTTTCGGCCTCACCGGCGAACCGCCGGCGGCGCTGGCGGCGCGCGTAGACGTGCGTGGCGACGTGCGTGGCGACGATCTTGCCGAACCGGCGTCGTGGCGGGGCGAGACTTACGCCGAGCTCGATTACGCCGATCTCGCCGTCTGGCGCACCTGGATCGACTACCCGGTCGATCTGCCGCGCGGCAGCGGCGCCCTGCGCCTGTGGCTCGCCTTCGCGGCCGGGCAGCCGACCGGTGTGACCGCCGACATCCGCCTGGTCGACGTGCAATTGCGCCTCGGCCGCGACCTGCCGATGCTGGACTTGTCGCGCCTCGACGGGCGGCTCAAGGCGGTGCGCCGCGCCGACGGCTTCGAAATCGAGACCAAGCGCCTGGCCCTGGCGACGCGCGTCGGCGTGCGCATCGCGCCGACAGATTTCCGGCTGATTTACGGCGCCGCTGCCGGCGAACTCGAAACCAACGGGCTCGACCTCGGAGCCCTGACCGCGCTGGCGGCCTACCTGCCGCTCGACGAGAGCCTGCGCCGACGCCTGGCGGACTACGCGCCTAACGGGCGACTGAAGGAACTCAAGCTGGCCTGGAAAGGCACGCCTGGCAGCCTAACAAGTTGGCGGACCAAGGGCGCGTTCGAAAACCTGGGACTCGCCGCCGCCGGCGCGCGGCCAGGGTTCGCCGGGCTCAGCGGCAGCGTCGACGGCGACAACAGGAGCGGCAGCTTGACGCTGGCCAGCGCAAAGTCGGCGTTGGAACTGCCGGCCGTCTTCGCCGATCCGCACCTGGCGCTCGACGAGCTCGCCGCCGATGCGCGCTGGACCGCCAACGCGGGAGGCATCGACGTGCAGTTGGCGCGCGCCGTTTTTCGCAACGCCGACGCGGCCGGCGAGGCCTCCGGCCATTACTGGCTGCCCAAGGCCGGCGGCCTCGGCGAGATCGATCTCGCCGCGAAGTTGACGCGGGCTTCCGGCAGCGCGGTCTGGCGCTACATGCCGCTGGTTGTAAATCAGGACGTGCGCGACTGGCTGAAGGACGCCATCGCCGGCGGCG
>DAIEEM010000032.1 GCA_027325905.1 Rhodocyclaceae bacterium | reverse complement strand
ACGTCCCAGTAGCGGCTGTAGTCGAAATGGTCGAACAGCGTCTTGCCGTCCGCGGCGCGGGCGCGCAGGCCGCCGTGATAGAGATCCATGGCGCCGGAGGCCGCGACCAGGCACAGCGAATTGGCGTCGAAGCGGCCGAAGGCGTTGTAGCTCGCGAGGTTCTTCTCGAACAGGCCGCGGATGATGCCGACGGCTTCCCGGCTCCAGGCCACCATCTGGTAGGCGTCCTTGAGCAGCAGGTCGCGTTCGGCCACGGCGAGCGCCTTGTTCACGCCGCCGGGCACCGACCCCGTGCCGTGCACGCGCTTGCCGGCGGTGAGGCGGATGATCTCCTGGCCGTATTTCCGCAGCAGCACGCCCTTCTTCGCCACTTCGGGCGCGGCGGCGACGACGCCGACGATGTTGCGCGTCGCCATGTCGGAACCGAAGCCGAACAGCAAGTCGGGTGAGGCGAGATGGAAGAAGTGCAGCGCGTGCGATTGCAGGATCTGGCCGTAGTGCATCAGGCGGCGCAGTTTCTCGGCCGTCGGCGTCAGCTTGGCGCCGAGCACCATGTCGAGCGCCTTGGAGGCGGCGAGGTGGTGCGACACCGGGCAGATGCCGCACAGGCGCTGCACCATCACCGGCACTTCCCAATACGGGCGGCCCTGGATGAAGCGCTCGAAGCCGCGGAACTCGACGATGTGCAGGCGCACCTGGTGCACCTTGTTGTCGTCGTCGAGCAGGAGGGTGACCTTGCCGTGGCCCTCGACGCGCGACACCGGCTCGATGGCGACGCGCCTGAGGTTTTCGGGATGGGCGGCGGTTTCAAGTTCGAAGGGCATGGGGGCCTCAGTCGTAATGAATTAGGCCGTGGCCCAGATGGGGCGTGCGGCCGGCTATGAGATCGGTGAGGAACTTCCAGATGGCGTCCGCGGGCGGCGGGCAGCCGGGCAGGAAGTAATCGACCTTCACCACTTCGTGGATCGGGTGTACCTGGTTCAGCGGCAGCGGCAGTTCCGGATCGTTGGGAATGCCGCCGTGGCCGACGCCGGGGTCGGTCTGGTAGACCTCCTCGAGGATGTCGCGCAAGTCGAGATGGTTGCGCTGGGCGGGCAGGCCGCCGTTGGCGGCGCAGGCGCCGATGGCGACGAGAATCTTGCAGTTGTTGCGGAACTCGCGTAGCACATGCACGTTTTCCGCGTTGCAGACGCCGCCTTCGACGATGCCGACGTCGCAGGGCCCGCAGCGCTTGATGTCGGTGAGCGGCGAGCGGTCGAACTCGACGACGTCGAGCAGGGGCAGGATGCGTTCGTCGATATCGAGGAAGGACATGTGGCAGCCGAAGCAGCCGGCCAGCGAGGTGGTGGCGATGCGAACTTTGGGCTTGACGGCCTGGGCGTTCATTGGCGTTCTCCCTGGCGCGCCGGCGCGACGGGCACGAATTCGTCGACGTGCGCGGAGATCGGCGCCGCGTCGAAGCGGCGCTGGCCGATGGGCACGGCGAAGCCTACGCGCTTGGGCAGGATCACGCCGACCGGGCAGACCTGGGCCGCCTTGTCGGCGAGGGCGAAATCGGTGTCGGCGAGCCGGCCGGATTCGGCATTGACGATCAGGTGCTTGGTGATGCCGCGGCCGGAAAGCGCGAAGACGTTCTTCTTGTCGACCTCGGCGCTGGCGCGGATGCACAGTTCGCAGAGGATGCAGCGATTGAAGTCGAGCAGCACATCGTGATGCGAAGCGTCGACCGGACGGTTCGGATAGAACTGGTTGAAGTGCGGCGTCATCACTTCCAACTCGTAGCCCAGCGCCTGCAGCTTGCAGTGGCCGCTCTTCTCGCACGACGGGCAGAAATGGTTGCCCTCGACCAGCAGCATCTGCAGCAGCATCTTGCGCTTGTCGAGAATTTCCGGCGTGTTGCTTTCGACTTCCATGCCGGCCGCCGCCGGCAGCGTGCAGGAGGAAGCCGGCTGACCGTTTACCTTGACCGTGCACAGCTTGCAACTGCCGTGCGGCTTGAACTCCGGGTGGTAGCACAGGTGCGGAATGAACACGCCGGCGGTCAGCGCGGCCTGCATGACCGTCTGGCCGGGCGTGAAAGGCACTTCACGCCCATCGATATTGAACACGTCGCTCATTTCGCGGCCTCCTCGGCTGATTCCAGGTGGGCGCCGGCATCGTCGCGGCCGGTCATCTGGCGGGCCTGCGACAGGGCGGCGTCGAGATCGAAGGCCGGTTCGAACTCCAGCGACTTAAGCCGGCGCTGGTAGGCGGGGCGGAATTTTTCCATGGTGTCGAAGAGCGGATGGCAGGCGGTGTGGCCGAGGCCGCAGTGAGCCGCCATCTGCAGCAATTGATTGAGCTTGTAGATCTCGTTGAGGTCGTATTGCGTGCCGTGACCATCGGCGATCTTGTCCATCAGGTTCTTCAGCAGCGAAGTGCCGACGCGGCAGGGGGTGCAGAAGCCGCAGGACTCGTGGGCGAAGAAATGGGTGAAGTTGCGCGCCACCTCGAACATGTCGCGGCTGCGGTCGAAGACCATGAATGCGCCAGCGGTCGGAATGTCCTCGAAGGCGATGCGGCGACCGAATTCGTTGTCGGCGAGGCAGACGCCGGACGGTCCCGAAACCTGCACCGCCTGCGTGTCCGCGGCACCGCAGTCGGCCAGCACCTGGGCCACGGTGACGCCGAACGGATACTCGTAAATGCCGGGCCGCGCGCAGTCGCCGGATACCGACAACAGCTTGGTGCCGGCGGATTTGGCGGTGCCGAAGGCGCGATACCAGTCGCCGCCCTTGGCGGCGACCAGCGCGGCGGCAGCGAAGGTTTCGACGTTGTTGACGATGGTCGGCTGGTTGAGGAAGCCGTTGGTGACCGGGTAGGGCGGCCGGTTGCGCGGCACGCCGCGCTTGCCTTCGAGCGATTCGATCAGCGCCGATTCCTCGCCGCAGACGTAGGCGCCGGCGCCGAGATGGACCTCAATGTCGAAGTCGAAGCCGGGCTGGCCGCCGATGCCGCGGCCGAGCAGTCCTTGCTGGCGGCGGCGGGAGAGCACGGCATTGAGCGGTTCGAGCAGATAGCGGTATTCGCCGCGCAGGTAGACGTAGCCCTTGGCTGCGCCGACGACGTAGGCGGCGACCGTCATGCCCTCGAATACCAGGTCCGGTTGCCGCGTCAGCAGCACGCGATCCTTGAAGGTGCCCGGTTCGCCCTCGTCGGCGTTGCAGACGACGTAGCGGGTTTCGCCCGGCGCGTGGTGGCAGGCTTCCCACTTGATGCCGGTGGTGAAGCCGGCGCCGCCGCGGCCGCGCAAGTTGGACTTCTTGATCTCGTCGAGCGTGGCGGAGGGGCCTTGGCTGTGGGTATGCACGCCTTCGCGCCAGGAGCGCTCGTTGGAAGCGGCTAGGAGGCTGTCGGCCGGGCCGCGGGCGAAACAGGCCGCCAGGGCGACGCCCGGCGCCATGTCGTTGTCGAGCAGGATGTCGGCGCGGCGCACGTTGTCCTGGATGGCGAACCACTCGGCCGGCCAATCGGCGACCGGGACTTGCTTGCGGATCAGCTCCGTCATGTGCTCGACGCGCTCGGGCGTCATGCCGGGTATGGCGCGGTAGTTGACGAGCACCGCCGGTCCCTGGTCGCACATACCGGTGCAGGAGGTGGTGTCGACGCTGACCAGTCCGTCCTCGGAAACGCGGCCGGGCTCCAGCCAGAGCTTCTTGCACATGGCGTCCATGAGCGCCATGTTGCCGAGCATGCGGTCGGTGATGTTGTCGCTCCACAGCACGCGGTAGCGGCCGCGGGGCTGCGTGTGAAAGAAGCTGTAGAAGCCGGCCGTGCTTTCCACCCTGGCGCGCGGCCAGCCGACGGCGGCGGCGATGGCGGTGATCGCCGCAGGCGGCAGCCAGCCATGGACTTCCTGCACTTCGCGCAGAATCTGCATCAGGCGGGTGCCGTCGCGGCCGTGCTTGTCTACGACCTCGGTGACGATTGTTGCCAGCGCTTCAGGCATTGATGACCTCTCTCAAATAAAGGCTCCGTTGCATTGCAGCAACCGTTACATCATAGCCCGCCAAGGTTACGGTTTCTTGCTATGCATCAAACTCCGTAGGCGACGATCTCCTGCGGGATACGGTCGAGCGGCACCACCTTGTCGACGCCGCCGAGCTTGATCGCTTCCTTCGGCATGCCGAAAACGACGCAGGTCGACTCGTCCTCGGCCACCGTCTGGGCGCCGACGTCGTGCATCTCCTTCATGCCGCGGGCGCCGTCGTCGCCCATGCCGGTCATGATGATGCCCAGCGCGTTCTTGCCGGCGACCTGGGCGACCGAGCGGAACAGCACGTCGACCGAGGGCTTGTGGCGGTTGACCAGCGGGCCGTCGACGACTTCGACGTAGTACTGCGCGCCGCTGCGCTTGACCATCATGTGGCGGCCGCCCGGTGCGATCAGCGCGCGTCCGGGCATGACGCGGTCGCCGTTCTGCGCTTCGCGCACCTCGATCTTGCACAGGCCGTTGAGGCGTTCGGCGAACATCGCCGTGAATTTCTCCGGCATGTGCTGGACGATGACGATGCCGGCGCAGACGCCGGGCAGCCGGGTGAGCACGGCTTCGAGCGCCTGGGTGCCGCCGGTCGAGGTGCCGATGGCCACCAGGCGGTCGGTGGTGCCGTACATGCCGGCGCCGGTGTGCCGGCTGCCGATCATGGCGTCGGCCGTGAGCTTGGGCGGCGGCATCGCCGGCGCGCGGGGTGCGGTCATGCGGCGCACTGCGCCCATGTTGGCGCGCGCCGCCGACTTGATGGCGGTGACGATGTCGTTGGTCGAATCCTGGAGGAAGGACTTCACGCCCATCTTCGGCTTGGTGATGATGGTGAAAGCGCCGGCCGCGAGCGCCTCCATCGTCACCTGGGCGCCTTTCTCCGCCAGCGACGAGCAGATGATCACGGGCGTCGGACGCTCAGCCATGATCTTCTTGAGGAATGTGAGACCGTCCATGCGCGGCATTTCGATGTCGACCACCAGCACGTCGGGCCACAGCGTCTTCATCTTCTCGAGCGCGAATACCGGATCCTGGGCGGTGGCGATGACCTCGATGCCGGGGTCGCTGGCGATGGCCAGCGTTACCGCCTGGCGCACCACGGCCGAATCGTCGACGATCATGACCTTGATTTTTTCAGCCAATTGCCATTTCCTTAATCGGTTCCAGATTTGAGAAAGCCAGCCAGACGTCGCCGCTGGCCAGGTCGAAGATCAGTTTGCGGTGGCCGGCGCCGCCGACATGCTCGGCGGCGACCCGAAGGCCGCGCCGCGCCAGTTCGTGCCGTGCGGCGGCGAGATTCTTGGCGCCGACGTTGATGGTGCTTGCCGCGCTGCCGGGAAACATGTTGCCGGCGCCGAACAGCTTGGCGACGTATTCGCGCGCGGCGCTGCCGTGGCGCTCCAACTCGCGGTCGAACAGCGCGAAAGCGTCTTCGGCATAGCGGCCGTCGAACTTGTCGTCGCCGCTGGGCGAACGTCCCGGCAACTGGATATGACACATGCCGCCGATATGGCGGCGCGGATGCCAGAGCGTGATCGCCACGCAGGAGCCAAGCAGCGTCGTCAGGCGTAGCGGCGCGGCGCCGAACTGGAAGTCGCCCGGTTCGAGATAGAGCGTGTTCACGGCAAACGGTAGATCGTCGGTTGCACGGAGGTCAGACGGTCGGTGAGGCCGTTCAGCGATTCGGAGTGGCCGACGATGAAGTAGCCGCCGGGATGCAGGTGGTTGATGAGGCGGTCGACGACTTGGCGCTTGGTGTCGTTGTCGAAGTAGATCATGACGTTGCGCAGGAAGATGACGTGGAACTTGCCGATGGTGGCGGGCAGCGTCTGGTTCAGGTTGACCTGGATGAAGCGCGTATGGCGCCGCAGATCCGGCGCGATCAGGAAAGTGCCCTCGTGCTGACGCACGCCCTTGAGGCAATATTTGCGCAAGTATTCCGGCGGCAGGCCGCGCGCCTTCTCCATCGGATAGTGCCCGCTGCTGGCGAGCGCCAGCACCTGGGTGTTGATGTCGGAGCCCATCACCGACCAGGCGCCGTTGATGCCCATCGTATCGGCCAGCGTCATGCATATAGTATATATTTCCTCGCCCGTGGAGGCGGCGGCGCTCCAGATGTCGAGCGGCTGGTTCGGCGGGTGCTTGGCGGCGATGTGGTCGGCGAGGAAGTCGAAATGCTTTTCCTCGCGGAAGAAGTAAGTCTCGTTGGTTGTCAGCAACTCGACCATCATCTGGAGTTCGGCCGGGTCCTTGCCGCTGGAAATCAGCTTGAAGTACTCGGCATACGACGACAGGCCGTGGGCCCGCAGGCGCTTGCCGAGGCGGCCGACCAGCAGCACCTTTTTCGTGTCGGCGAGGCTGATGCCGGCGATCTTGTAAATGAGTCGCTGGAACTGGGCGAACTCGGCGTTCGTGATTTCTTGTTCGATCATGGGTCAAACCTGCCGGGCGGCGCCCGCGAAGCTGAAGCGTGCAGCGTCGGTC
>DAIEEM010000306.1 GCA_027325905.1 Rhodocyclaceae bacterium | reverse complement strand
TACGTCACCGGCGACTATTCGCGCGGTGCCGCCGGCTACTGGGTCGAAGGCGGCGAGATCGCCTACCCGGTGCAGGAGATCACCATCGCCGGCAATTTGCAGGACATGTTCCGCGACGTCGCCGCCGTCGGCAAGGATACGGTGGTGCGCGGTTCCAAGCAGGTCGGCTCTATCCTCATCGGACGCATGACGGTGGCAGGCAACTGATAGGGATGTCCCCGCATAACCGGCGGCGACCGGTCGCCGCCAACAACAGGAGATGGCATATGGAACGTCGCAAGTTTCTCAAGAACGCGGGCATGGCCGGCATCCTGGCGACCGGCGTGGCGCCGGCGATCGCGGCCGAACTGCCGGCCGTCAAATGGCGCCTGACCTCGGCTTTCCCGAAGAGCCTCGACACCATTTTCGGCGGCGCCGATACGCTGGCCAATCGCGTAAAGGAAATCACCGGCGGCAAGTTCCAGATCCAGGTTTTCGCCGGCGGCGAACTGGTGCCGGGCGGACCGGCGGCGCTGGACGCCGTTTCGGCCGGCACCGTCGAGTGCTGCCATACCTGCTCCTACTACTCGTTCGGCAAGGAGCCGACCTTCGCCATCGGCACGGCGCTGCCCTTCGGCATGAACTGCCGCCAGACCAACGCCTGGATCTACTACGGCGGCGGTCAGAAGCTGCTCGACGACTTCTACTCGAACTACGGCGTCCGCTCCTTCGTCGGCGGCAACACCGGCGCCCAGATGGGCGGCTGGTTCCGCAAGGAGATCAACAGCCTGGCCGATATCAAGGGCGTCAAGTTCCGCATCGCCGGCCTCGCCGGCAAGCCCTGGGCCAAGCTCGGCGCCGTGCCGCAGCAGATTCCCGGCAGCGACATCTATCCGGCGCTGGAGAAGGGCACCATCGACGCCGCCGAGTGGGTCGGTCCCTACGACGACGAGAAGCTGGGCTTCTACAAGGTCGCCAAGAACTACTACTATCCGGGCTGGTGGGAGCCGGGTCCGGTCATCCACTTCTTCGTCGCCCTGAAGGAATGGACCAAGCTGCCGGCCGAATACAAGGCGGCTTTCGAGGCCGCGGCGAATGAAGCCAACGTCACCATGATGGCAGAATACGACCACAAGAATCCGCCGGCGCTCGCGAGGTTGCTGCAGAACGGCATCAAGTTGCACAAGTTCAACGACGAACTGATGAAGGCCTTCTACAAGGCCTCGTTCGAGGTGTATGCCGAAGAATCGGAGAAAAGCCCGGCCTTCAAGAAGATCTCGGGCGAATACTTCAAGTACGCCAAGTCCCAGAACGCCTGGGACGGCATCGTCGAGTACAGCCTGGCGCAGTTCATGCACGGCGGCAAATAGACGCACCGTCCGTCAACGAAGAAGCCCCGCCGCGGCGGGGCTTCTTCGTTGACGCCGAGCGCGGACGGCGCCTACTCGCCGCGCAAGGCCTTCTCCAAGTCGTCTTCTTTCTTCTGCGCCGCCTTGGCATCGGGCTTCGGTTGGGCCGGCGCGGGCGCTGCGCTCTCGCCGCGTAGCGCCTTCGCCAAGTCGTCGTCCGTGCTCGCCGCGGGCGCCAGGTTCTTGTCGGCCGGATCGCTCTCGCTGCGCTTGAGCTCGACGTTGAGTTCCACCGGCGCCTGCGCCGCGCCGCTGTCGCCGCCGTAGCTGACGAGCTTCGGGAAGATGATGATCAACCCCACCATGATCATCTGGATGACGACGAAGGGGATGGCGCCCCAGTAGATTTCCGAGGTCTTCACCGACTTCGGCGCCACCGAGCGCAAGTAGAACAGCGCGAAGCCGAAGGGCGGATGCATGAACGAGGTCTGCATGTTGACCGCCAACAGGACGCCGAACCAGATCAGGTCGATGCCGAGCTTTTCGGCCACCGGCGCCAGCAGCGGCACGATGATGAAGGCCAGCTCGAAGAAGTCGAGGAAGAAGGCCAGCACGAAGACCAGCAGGTTGGTGACGATGAGGAAGCCGACCTGGCCGCCGGGTAGGGAAATCAGCAGGTGTTCGACCCAGACATGGCCATTGACGCCGTAGAAGGAGAGCGAGAAGACGCGCGCGCCGACGAGGATGAAGACGACGAAGGTGGTGAGCTTGGCGGTCGAATCCATCGCCTGCTTCACCAGTTTCCACGACAGGCGCCGCTTCATCACGGCGAGGATCAGCGCGCCGGTGGCGCCCATGGCGCCGCCTTCGGTCGGCGTGGCAATGCCGAGGAAGATGGTGCCGAGCACGAGGAAGATCAGCGCCAGCGGCGGAATCAGGACGAAAGTCACCTTCGCCGCCAGGCGCGAAAGCAGGTTCAGTTTCAGCACGCTGTTGATGACGGAAAGCAGGAAGGCGGTGCCGATGCCGATCAGCATCGAGACGACGATGCGTTCGTCGGTGGGCGCTTCCGGGTTGTACATCTTGGCGAAGGCGATGGCCGCCGCCGTCGAGATCAACGCCAGCACGGCGACCGACATCATGCCGCTGGAACCGTCGTTTTCCCTGATGGTGCGCGCTTCCACGGGTAGGGCCGGCGCCCATTTCGGCCGGAAAATGGTGACGCCGAAAATGAAGACGACGTACAGCCCGGCCAGTACGAAGCCCGGCACGAAGGCGCCTTCGTACATATCGCCGACCGAGCGGCCGAGCTGGTCGGCCATGATGATCAGCACCAGCGACGGCGGGATGATCTGCGCCAGGGTGCCCGAGGCGGCGATGACGCCCGCGGCGATGGATTTGTTGTAGCCGTAGCGCATCATGATCGGCAGCGAGATCAGGCCCATCGAGATTACCGAGGCGGCGACGACGCCGGTGGTGGCCGCCAGCAGCGCGCCGACGAAAATTACGGCGTAGGCCAGCCCGCCGCGGATCGGCCCGAACAACTGGCCGATGGTGTCGAGCAGATCCTCCGCCATGCCCGAGCGTTCCAGGATCAGGCCCATGAAGGTGAAGAAGGTCACCGCCAGCAGCGTGTCATTGTCCATGACGCCGAACACGCGCTCCGGCAGCGCCGAGAACAGGGCGGGATGCAGCAGGCCGAGGTCGATGCCGATGAGGCCGAACAGCACGCCGTTGGCGGCGAGCGAGAAGGCGACGGGGAAGCCGATCAGCAGGAACAGCACCAGCGAGGCGAACATGATCGGCGCCATGTTCGCGATTATGAACTCAGCCATTGTCTTCGACTCCCTGCGCGGTCTTGGCGATTTCGTCGGCCAGTTCCTCTTCGGCGGTCCTGCCGCCGCGATCGGTGGGATCGGGAATCAGGCCCTTGATGAAGGCGAAGCGCTTGATTAGTTCGGATGCGCCCTGCAGCAGCAGGAAGAAGAAGCCGACCGGCAACAGCAGCTTCACCGGCCAGCGCAGCAGGCCGCCGGCGTTGGGGGACAGTTCGCCCTCGGCGTAGGAAACCATGAAGAAGGGCCAGCCCAGCCTGACGAACAGGTAGGCCATCGGGAAGAGGAACAGCAGGATGCCGAAGACGTCGATCCAGGCGCGCGTCTTCGCCGTGAGATGGCCCGAGACGATGTCGATGCGCACGTGTTCGTTGTGCAGCAGCGTATAGCCGGCGCAGAGCAGGAAGATCGCCGAGAACAGGTACCACTGGATTTCGAGGAAGGCGTTGGAACTCCAGTTGATGGCATAGCGCATCACGGCGTTGCCGGCGCTGATGAGCACGACCACCAGCACCAGCCAGGTCGTGGCTTTGCCCATGCGTTCGTTGATGGCGTCGATCAAGCCGGATAGCTTGAGTAGCGGTTGCATGCGGCGTTCTCCTCCCCGGGGGTGCTGCGGCGGTGGTGTAAAATTCGTCGCCTGTTCTTGGGGCGCCCCGCCGGGCGCCGTTTGGCGGCCGCGTAACTTTAATGCGGTTTCCCCGTTTTTGCCGGCCAGTTGCGGAAATTTACAATACCCGCTCATGAATCCGACTCGCGTTTGCATCCTCCGCCATGGCGAGACCGACTGGAATGCCGCCAGGCGCATCCAGGGGCAGATCGACATTCCGCTGAATGCCGCCGGGCATGCCCAGGCGGCGGCAACCGCGGCGGGGCTCGCAGGACAGCGCTTCGACGCCCTCTACAGCAGCGATCTGCTGCGCACCTGGCAGACCGCCCAGCCCATCGCCGCGGCGCTCCGCCTGCCCGTGACGGCTGCCCCGGGTCTGCGCGAGCGGCATTACGGCCGCATGCAGGGACTGACGAGCGCCGAGGCGCAGCAGCGCTTCCCGGTCCTCCACGACGCCTACGCCGGGCGAGCTTTGCAGCACGACCTCGACGGCGGCGAGACGCTCGCCGGCTTCGCCGCGCGCATCGCCGCGACGCTCGCCGAACTCGCCGCCGCGCATGCCGGCCGGACGCTGCTGCTGGTCGCCCACGGCGGCGTGCTCGACATCGTCTACCGCATCGCCACGGCACGCGATCTTGCCGGTGCGCGCGATTTCCCGATCCCGAATGCGGGCGTGAACTGGATCGAAGGCGGCGACGGCGCCTGGCGCCTCGTCGCCTGGGGCGAAAAGACGCATTTGGACATGGCGTTGGACGAGGTGTCCGGCTAAGGTAAAATCTTCGCTTTCCCCTTTCATACGGATTCTTCCCCCCATGTTTTCCAAGCAGAACACCCTGGCCAAGACCGACGCCGAACTCTGGGCCGCCATCCAGTCCGAGAACCGCCGCCAGGAAGATCACATCGAGCTGATCGCTTCCGAGAACTACGTTTCCTGCGCCGTGCTCGAAGCCCAGGGTTCGCAGTTGACCAACAAGTACGCCGAAGGCTATCCGGGCAAGCGCTATTACGGCGGCTGCGAGTACGTCGATATCGTCGAACAGACGGCCATCGACCGCGCCAAGAAGCTGTTCGGCGCCGATTGCGCCAACGTGCAGCCGAATTCCGGCTCGCAGGCCAACCAGGCCGTGTTCATGGCTTTCCTCAAGCCCGGCGACACCGTCATCGGCATGAACCTCGCCATGGGCGGCCACCTGACGCACGGCTCGCCGGTGAACATGTCGGGCAAGTGGTTCAACGTCGTGCCCTACGGCCTCGACGCCGACGAGGACATCGACTACGCGGCGCTGGAGAAGCTGGCGCAGGAGCACAAGCCCAAGCTCATCATCGCCGGCGCCTCCGCCTTCGCGCTGAAGATCGACTTCGAGCGCTTCGCCAAGGTCGCCAAGAGCGTCGGCGCCATTTTCATGGTCGACATGGCGCACTACGCGGGCCTCGTCGCCGCGGGCTTCTATCCGAATCCGGTGCCGCACGCCGACGTCGTCACTTCGACGACCCACAAGACTCTGCGCGGTCCACGGGGCGGCCTGATATTGATGCGCGCCGAGCACGAGAAGGCCATCAACTCCGCCATCTTCCCCGGCCTGCAGGGCGGCCCGCTGATGCACGTGATCGCGGCCAAGGCGGTGGCCTTCAAGGAAGCCATGAGCGCCGAATTCCGCGACTACCAGGAACAAGTCGTCGAGAACGCCCAAGTCATGGTGAAGGTGCTGCAGAACCGCGGCCTGCGCATCGTCTCCGGCCGCACCGAGTCGCACGTCTTCCTCGTCGACCTGCGCGCCAAGAACATCACCGGCAAGGAGGCCGAGGCCGCGCTCGGCCGCGCCCACATCACGGTCAACAAGAACTCCATCCCCAACGACCCGCAGAAGCCCTTCGTCACCTCGGGCGTGCGCATCGGCACGCCGGCGATGACCACACGCGGCTTCACCGAGATCGAGGCCGAGAAGGTCGCCAACCTGATCGCCGACGTGCTCGACCACCCGGCGGACGAGGCGGTGATCGAGAAGGTGCGGGGCAAGGTGGCGGAGCTCTGCAAGAAGTTCCCCGTTTACGGCAACTGAAGTGAAACCCGCTCCGGTATTGGCATTGGTGCGCGATCGATCCGGCGGGAAGCCCTGCTGCGCTCCATGTCCCCCGGGACGGGCGGCGCCCGTCCCTCCTCCTTTACTTGCGCGAAGCAGAGCTCCCCACCGGATCGATCCGGAACCACCGTGCGGTCTTGATGCTCAAGGCATGCACCGAGGGCTCCTGCCATGGGTGGCGAGTGGCCGACTCCGGGAAGTAAAGGAGGAGAGTTGGGCGCAGCCCAACTCGGGGGACATGGACGGAGTCGGCCACCCGCCACCCATGGCGCGCGCGGGCATCGAGCGCCCGTAGGGTGCTGTTCACGATTTGCGGAGCGAATCATGAAATGTCCTTACTGTGCGGACCCCAACACGCAAGTAGTGGACACGCGCGAGAAC
>DAIEEM010000300.1 GCA_027325905.1 Rhodocyclaceae bacterium | reverse complement strand
CCTGCAACACCGCCACCGCGGCGGCCGTCAATGAACTGCGCCTGCAACACCCCGGCATCGCCGTCGTCGGCGTGGAACCCGGCGTGAAGCCGGCCGCCCAGAGCAGCGTGAGCCGCCGCATCGCCGTGCTTGCCACCGAAGCCACGGCGCGCAGCGAGCGCCTCGCCCGCCTGATCCGCGAACATGCGCACGGCGTGCAAGTGCATGTCGAGCCATGCCCCGGCTGGGCGACGCGCGTCGAGACGCTGCAGCTCGACGGCGCGCAATTCGCCGCGGAAGTTCAGGCCAAGCTGGAGCCGCTGCTGGCGGCCGGCGCCGATCGGCTGGTGCTGGGCTGCACCCACTACAGCTTCCTGAAGCCGGGGTTGGCCGAAATCTGCGCCGGACGCGCCCAACTGGTCGATGTCGCGGAAGCCGTCGCGCGGCAAGTGATGCGCCTCGCCGGCGGCGCGGCGCAAGGCAGCGCCCGTCTTACCCTGTTGGCGACCGCGCGTCCCGAACGCCTGCACGCGGCGCTGCCGCAGCTCGGCCTGGGCGACCTGGCCGAGCGCGCCGGGCCGGCGCAACTGGCGGCGGTCTAGTGTCCCGCTTTGCCCGCCTTGCAGCGGGCAAGAAAGTACTCGGCGTATTTCCGGTCGACGACGTCGATATGGTGCCGTAGCCAGTCGTTGAGGAAGCGCGAGGTATCGCGGGCGATGTCCTTGCGCAGCGACTGCTTCTTCAGCCGCGCGATCGTCTCCATGAAATTCGCGTGCGTGGCATTGTGGCTCGCGAGTTCCGGGAACCCCATCAACCGCATCAGGCTTTCCTCGACGGCGAAATGCACGCGCGCCCAGTAGTTCAGGTCGTTGAGCGTCTGCTGCACGATGACCCAACTATCGCTGGTCGGCAGCGCGGCTTCGAGCTTGCCGATAAAGTCGAACAAAACTTGATGCTGGGCATCGATTTCGTCGATGCCGAACGCATAGCGACCCACTACGTCTTTGCTAATCATGTGTCTCTCGAAAATTCCGGCCCGGCGCCTGACGGGCCCAGCAAATCACCGCATGCCGACCGACGAGATGCGAACCCGCGATGGACGAATTGCACGGCGCACCAGCAAGCCGGCGATGTTAGCACCAGGCCTCGACACGGCGCCAACCACATTTCTTGCGGCGACAATACTTGGCTTTATGGACTCGCATCATGCCCGAGCCGACGATGGGACTGCGGCGGGAATAACAGCAATGATCACCGCCAATTATCTTGGACGATGTCGGCCGTTCCCCCATATTCGGGCCTTACAATTCGCCATGATGAAATTCTCATCGCGACAAACGGGTTCCGCGCAAGTGAATAGCAACGTTTCCCCAAGTACGACAAGCAGCCCCCCGCTGCTGGGTCTCGCCGCTTTGTTGCGGATGAACTTTTCCGGCGCCGACTTGACGCCGTTGGGCCAGGAACTGCTGGCGCGCGCCGAGGCCGACGCGGCCGACGCCTGCGCGCTCATGGATGCGGCGACGATTCTCCAGTTCAAGGGCAATCACGACCTCGCGTTGGCGATGCAGCGCCAGGCGCTGCAATTGCGCCAGCACTTCTGCTTGCCGTCGCAATTGCCGCCGGCGCAGCTTCGCGTGCTGGCGCTGATGGCGCCTGGCGACCTGATGGCCAACGTGCCGCTGGAATGCCTGGTCGAAGGATCGGCGGTGGACCTGCATCTTTACTATATCGTGCCCGGCGAACCCCCTACCGACCCGATTCCCGAGCACGACGTGCTGTTCGTCGCGCTCAGCGAAACGGAGGAAAACGGGCCGCTGCTCGATCACTTGCACCTGGCCCTGGCCGACTGGCCGCAGCCGGTGCTCAACCGGCCCGACCGCATCCGCCGCGTCGCCCGCGATGCGGCCAGCCGGATACTGAACGGCATACCCGGAATCGCCATGCCGCCGACGCAGCGCGAGGCGCGCGGCGTGCTGGCGCAGATCGCAGCGGGAAGTTCGCCGCTCGACGCGCTGCTGCCGGGGTGCGAATTTCCGCTCATCGTCCGTCCGCTCGACTCGCATGCCGGCCACGACTTGCAGAAGATCGACGATGTCACGGCGCTGCAGGACTACCTCGATACGGTTGCGCAGCAGGATTTCTTCGTCTCGCCGTTCATCGACTACCGCAGCGCCGACGGTTTGTTTCGCAAGTACCGGGTCGCGCTGATCGACGGACGCCCTTTCGCCTGCCACATGGGCATCTCGTCGCACTGGATGATCCACTACCTGAACGCCGGCATGGCCGACAGCGCCGAGAAACGCGCCGAGGAGGCCGCTTTCATGGCGTCGTTCGACGGCGACTTCGCGCGCCGCCACGAAACCGCGCTGCGCGCCATTCACGAGCGCATCGGCCTCGAATACGTCTGCATCGACTGCGCCGAAACCGCGGACGGCCGCCTGCTGATTTTTGAGGTTGATCACGCCATGGTCGTGCACGCCCTGGACCCGGTAGATATCTATCCCTACAAGCTGCCGCAGATGCACAAGGTCTTCCGCGCTTTCTGCGACATGCTCGGACGCTACGCCGACGACGGCCGCGGCGGACGGCCGCTGCCGACGGCCACGCCATGAATCGCCTGAATTTTTCCGGCGGCCCCGGCGCGCTGCCGGAATCGGTCCTGGCCGAGACCCAGCGCGCCATCGCCCTGGTGCCCGAAGAGGGGCTTTCGCTGCTGGGCATCAGCCACCGTTCCGACTGGTTCGCCGCGGTATTGGCGGAAGCCGAAGCCAACATCCGGGCCCTGTTGCATCTTCCCGAGGACTACCACGTCCTGTTCCTACAGGGCGGCGCCACCCTGCAGTTCTCGATGATTCCGATGCTGCTGCTGCGGAGACGCACGCAAACCGCCGAGTACCTGCACACGGGATACTGGAGCGGCAAGGCCATTCCCGAGGCGGCGCGCGAAGGCGCGGTGAAGGTGCTGTGGGACGGCGCCGATGCCGGCTTCCGGCGCCTGCCCAGGGACACGGAGTTGCCGTACGCTGCCGATGCCGCCTACTTGCACTACGTCTCCAACGAAACCGTCGAAGGCTTGCAGTTCCATCGCGTCCTCGGCCGGGACGACGTGCCGCGCGTCTGCGACATGTCGTCCGACTTCCTCTCCGCACCCTGCGCAGCGGAACGCTTCGCGCTGATCTACGCCCACGCCCAGAAGAACCTCGGGCCCGCCGGCGTCACCGTCGTCATCATGCGCAAGGACTTGCTGGCGGACGTGCCGGCGAACCTGCATGCCGCGCTCGACTACCGCAACCATGTCAGCGCGCGCTCGATTTTCAACACGCCGCCGGTGTTCGCCATCTATGTCGTGCTGCTGGTCACGCGCTGGCTGCTGCGCGACGTCGGCGGCCTGGTGCGCATGACGGAGGTCAACCGCGCCAAGGCCGACCGGCTTTACGCGCTGATCGACGCCAGCGACGGCTTCTACGTCGGGCGGGCGGAGCGCGGCGACCGCTCGCTGATGAACGTCGTCTTCAACCTGGAATCCGCCGAGCGCGAAGCGGAGTTCCTGCGACTGGCCCAGGCGGCGGGCTTCCACGGCCTGCCGGGGCACCGCTCGCTCGGCGGCGTTCGCGCCTCGATCTACAACGCCCTGACGCTCGACGCCGTCGACGCCCTGTGCGAATTCATGGACGATTTCCGCCGCCGGCGATAGCGGCATCGTCGCCACGGACGCCTCGACGCGGTTCGGCCGGCACAAAAAGAAACGGGGCCCGCGGCCCCGTTCCCGATCCGGCGCAAGCGCCGACTACTCGCCGACTACTTCTTGGCTGCCTTCTTTCCCGCCACGGCGGTCTTGAAGCCGGCACCGGCCGTGAATCGCGCCACGGTGGTCGCCGCGATCTTGATCTCCTTGCCCGTCGCCGGATTGCGCCCGGTGCGCGCTGCGCGCTTCGACGACTTGAAGGTGCCGAAGCCGACGAGGGTGACGGTATCGCCCTTGGCGACGGTCTTGGTGACGGCCGCAATCATGGCGTCCAGGAATGCACCGGCGGCGGCCTTCGACAGATCTGCTTCCTTGGCGATGGCTTCAATCAGTTCCGATTTGTTCATGGTGGTAAACCTTTCGTTGTTATCAATGGAAACGGGCGGTGGCGATCGTACGGCCTCGATCTTCTTCTCCCTGGGCAGCCGCTTGATCGCAAACTCGGCGCGCAGCGCTTCTGATCGTGGTCCGACGAGTCCGTATGCTACCAAGCGCACGGCTTTGTGGGAACGGGTATATCGCCCCCCTTCCCGGCGACATGCTCCCGGAAACGCCGCGCCACGTCCGTCGTGATGCCGGTGTAGAGCGAGCCATCGGCGCACTCGATCAGATAGACATGCCAACAGGAGTTGGTCGGTCGATCCTCCCGACGACTATCAGACATACCCGTACCGCCTTTGACAACGGAGCGATTGGCCGCTACGGCGCATTCTACGGCCATAAGGCGCAGCGCCCTCCGTTGCCTGGACGTCGACGAAAAAAGGGCGCTCGTCGCGCCCTTTTTTTCTTCCCGATGACTGAATCTTAGGGCTTCTTGGCCCAGGCGACGCAGGAACCATTGGGGGACACTTCGGTGTCGCCAGGGAACAGCTTGCAGCCGCCCTTGTCGTTGGCCGTCTTGCCCGGAACGAACTGCATGCAGGTGGAGCAACGCTTCTCGCCGTCCGGCGCATCCTTGTACTTCATCGCCGCGCGCATGGCATCGTTCTTGGCAGCGAAGGCCAGCACGGGGATCATGGCCAGGGCGGTACCGCCGAGTTTCAGCAGATTGCGGCGGGACTGATTCATATTAACTTTCATGCTGTGCTCTCCATTACTGTGCGCCACCGACACGGTAGGGCGCTGGTTGGTAGGTCGGTACTTGACGGAGGAGAAGGAACGTCGAAAACGCTTCCTTGCTTAGCCTCCAGGTAACTTATTTTGGTGCAGTAAGCGGACGCAATTATAAATCAATCCGTGGCTCTTCGTCGTTCTCATACCGGCCGACAAGGGCGGAAGGAAACGCGGCTGACCCAAATCGCGGATCAGAGCGGCAAATGCCTGTCAAGTCGCCGCCTTTGCCGAGCGGCGCGACCGGCTATGCTTGGCCGGCGATATGGCTCGACGCGTCTATTGCGGGCCGTTGCGGCAGCGGGGGCGGCAAAGCCATCCGTCGCCGCAGAAAAACCTCAGGAGGATGACTGAATGAAATCGTTCGCACATTCCCTATCCTCGGCTCAGGAAACCGTCTTGGGCATCGATACCAAGGACATCAGTTCGCTCGCCTATGCCAGCGCGCTGGTGGCACTGGAAACCGTGATTCCCTTCATCAACGCCGCCGAGGTCGAATTCACGGTGGCGGTGGACGACAAGCACAATGTCGCCGTCGACCCGACCGGGCTCGCCGTCGATACCGCCACGATGGCGACGATCAACATGATCGCCTCGCACTACTTCCAGACGCGACGATGGAATCTTCCCGTTGTCGTGCATTGATGCGGCAGGAAACGGCGCCGCAGCGCCGTTTCCGCATTGATCCGTACGCTCGGAAGTTCTCGATCGAACGCGTTCCGCCGCAGTCCACCTGAAGCATCCTCCTCCCCATGAGCAAGAAGACCTACGACGAATCCAGCTTTCGCGTCCTCAAGGGACTCGAACCGGTACGCGAGCGGCCTGGCATGTACACCCGGACCGACTCGCCGACCCACATCATCCAGGAGGTCGTCGACAACGCCGCCGACGAGGCATTGGCCGGGTTTGCCAAGAACATCCACGTCCTCATGCACATCGACGGTTCGGTCACCGTCACCGACGACGGCCGCGGCATCCCCGTCGGCCTGCACGCCGAGGAAGGCATCCCGGTGGTGGTTCTGGCTTTCAGCCGCCTGCATGCCGGCGGCAAGTTCGACAAGAAGAGCGGCAATTCCGCTTATGCCTTCTCCGGCGGCCTCCACGGCGTCGGCGTCGCGGTGACCAATGCCCTGTCGACCCGCATCGACGTCGAAGTGCGGCGCGAAGGCCGCGCCTGGGGCATCCAGTTCTCCGACGGCGGCGAGAAGACCACCGATCTCCTCGACCTGGGCAGCTGCGGCCGTCAAACCGGAACGCGCGTGCGCGTCTGGCCCGATGCCAAATATTTCGACTCGCCCCGCATTCCGATGCCGGAACTGGAACGGCTGCTGCGTTCCAAGGCCGTACTGCTGCCGGGCGTCAAGGTCTATCTCGACATCGAGCAGGCGGACGGCAAGCCGCTCACCAAGACCTGGACCTACCCCGACGGACTTGCCGGCTACCTGCGCGACCTCAGCGGCCACTTCGAACCGGTGGCGCCGCTATTCGCCGGCGAGAAACACGCCGGCGCCGCGGATGAAAGTTTCGCCGAAGGAGAAGGCGCCTCCTGGGCCTTGGGCTGGTTCGCCGAGGCCGTGCCTTCCGAATCCTACGTCAATCTGATTCCCACGGTCGCCGGCGGCACGCACGAGTCGGGATTGCGTGCCGGCGTCTTCGACGCGGTGAAGAACTTCATCGATCACCACGCCCTGCTGCCGCGCGGCGTCAAGCTGCAGCAGGACGACGTCTGTGCGCGCATGGCCTACGTGCTCTCGGCGCGCATCCTCGATCCGCAGTTCCAGGGCCAGGTCAAGGAAAAGCTCAACAGCCGCGAGGCCGTCAAGCTTGTTTCCGGCATGGTGCGCGACCCGCTCGAGATCTGGCTCAACAACCACATCGAAGCCGGCAAGGCCATCGCCGAGCTGTCGATCCGCCAGGCGCTCGCGCGCCAGAAGAACGCCCAGAAGGTCGAAAAGAAGAAACAGTCCGGCGTCGCCGTTCTGCCGGGCAAGCTCACCGACTGCGAATCCACCGACATCGGCGAGAACGAACTTTTCCTCGTCGAAGGCGATTCCGCCGGCGGCAGCGCCAAGATGGCGCGCAACAAGGAGACGCAGGCCATCCTGCCGCTGCGGGGCAAGGTGCAGAATTCCTGGGAGATCGAAGCCGGCCGACTGTTCGCCAATGCCGAAATCCACGACGTCGCGGTGGCTCTTGGCGTCGATCCCCATGCGCCGGATGCCGAACCCGACCTTTCGGGACTGCGTTACGGCAAGGTCGTCATCATGTCGGACGCCGACGTCGACGGCGCCCACATCCAGACCCTGCTGCTGACCCTTTTCTATCGCCACTTTCCGGCGCTGATCGCGCGCGGCCACATCTTCGTCGCCCAGCCGCCGCTTTACCGCGTCGACGTCCCGGCGCAGGGCAAGAAACGCCCGGCCCGCCGGCTCTACGCGCTGGACGAGGGAGAACTCGCGGCGATCCGCGACCGCCTTGCCAAGGAGGGTTTCCGCCCAGAACAGGCCGAGGTCGGCCGCTTCAAGGGCCTGGGCGAGATGAATCCCGAGCAGCTCAGGGAGACCGCCATGGACCCGGCCACCCGCCGCGTGCTGCCCGTGGCCGAGCGCACCGGCATGCGCGAGGAAACGACCAAGCTTTTCAACCTGCTGATGGGCAAGGGCGAAGCCTCCTCGCGCCGCGCCTGGATGGAAGAAAAGGGACACCTCGTGGAGGCGGACGTCTAGGAATGAAACATTCGCTTGTATCCAGGTTGGTGAGCGATCGGGCCGGCGGGGTCTTGGTTCTTGCTGGACGCAAAGGCCACAGCCCGTTGCGAACGTCGAGCGCCCTTCTCTCGGTTTCGTGCGCAAAGCGTAATGGGGAACTGACATGAGCCATACCCCCGATCTCTTCGACGACCTCGACGCGCAGGACGCCCCCGGCAGCCTACCCCCGGATCCGCCCGAGCCCCCTGTGCCGACCTTCGGCGACGCCGGCGCCCTGCCGCTCGACGCCTACGCCGAGCGCGCCTACCTCGCCTACGCCATGAGCGTGGTGCGCTCGCGCGCCCTGCCCCAGGTGGAAGACGGCATGAAGCCCGTCCAGCGCCGCATCCTCCATGCCATGAACGAGATGCGGCTGTCCGCTTCGTCCAAGCACGTCAAGAGCGCGCGCGTCGTCGGCGACGTCATCGGCAAATACCATCCGCACGGCGACACCAGCGTCTATGACGCCATGGTGCGTGTGGCGCAGGATTTCTCGCTGCGCTATCCGCTGGTCGACGGCCAGGGCAACTTCGGTTCGCGCGACGGCGACGGCGCAGCGGCGATGCGCTACACCGAGGCGCGGCTGTCGCCAATCGCGCGCCTGCTGCTCGACGAAATCGACGAGGGCACCGTCGATTTCGTTCCCAATTACGACGGCAGCACGGAGGAGCCCAGGCTGTTGCCGGCGCGGCTGCCCTTCGTGCTGCTCAACGGCGCCTCGGGCATCGCCGTGGGCCTGGCCACCGAGGTGCCGAGCCACAACCTGCGCGAGGTGGCGGCGGCTGCGGTGGCGCTGCTGAAGAACGACAAGCTCACTGACGACGAACTGTTCGCGCTGCTGCCCGGTCCCGACTACCCGGGCGGTGGCCAGATCATCAGCGCCGCGGCCGAGATCCGCGAGGCCTACCGCACGGGCCGCGGCAGCCTGAAGGTGCGCGCGCGCTGGAGCATCGAGGAACTCGCGCGCGGCCAGTGGCAGCTGGTCGTGCGCGAACTGCCGCCGGGGGTCTCGGCGCAGCGGGTGCTGCAGGA
>DAIEEM010000290.1 GCA_027325905.1 Rhodocyclaceae bacterium | reverse complement strand
CCACGCGATCCTCGACCTTTTCCTTGCGCGAGGCCGCAATCAACACATCGACCTCGTCGGGGCCCGAAGGCGCCGGACCGATGACCTGGAAGGCGAGGTTCACCTCGTCCAGGGCGAAGGGGATGTACTGGTTCGCCTCGGACTCGACCTGGACTTCCATTTCCTGCTCGCCCAGATTCGCCGGCAGGATGATCTTCTTCGTGATAACCGCCGCCGTGGGCAGCGCCAGGGCTACGTACTTCGTGGCCGTGTTCAAGCGCTTCCAGCAGCGTTCGATCGTCTCCGTCGTCGCCTCGAGATTGGCGATGTTGCCGTCCACCACCGCATCCTTGGGCAGAAGCTCGATCGCGTAGTGCTCGATCCGCAAGTCGCCCTTGCCGTTGTCGGCCAGTTCCACCATTTTCACGGCAAAGGAACTGATGTCGACACCGATCAGCGGGCGCGCTTTAGGGTTGAAGATCGAGAGGTCAATTTGCAAGGGATTTCCCTTTTATAACCACATGTTAGACACACTACAGATAATTTACTTTAGATGCTAGCAGTAACCATATCGGCTGTAAAGGGCAATTATTGAGCACGGTCGCCACAATCGTCGAGCAACCTGGACAATCTTCCCGGCCGACTCCCCCGATATAATGGCCGCCCATTCCAGGTTGCCGAGTTCCCCAGTGCCCACCCCCCTGCGTTGGTTCCTCTTCCCGATCATGGTCGTCGTCGGGCTTGCCGTCATGGCGTTCGCGCTGGCCGGCATTGTCTTTGTCCTCGCCTATCCCCAGTTGCCTTCGGTGGAAGCCCTTACGGATTACCGACCCAAGATCCCCCTGCGCATTTTCACCGCCGACGGCCACCTGATCGGCGAATTCGGCGAAGAACGCCGCGACTTCGTGCACATCCAGGACGTGCCGATGGTCATGAAGCACGCCATCCTCGCGGCGGAGGACGAGCGTTTTTACCAGCATCCCGGCATCGATACGCTGGGCGTGCTGCGCGCAGCGTATTCCAATTTCGTCGGCGGCGGCAAGCGCCAAGGCGCTTCGACCATCACCATGCAGGTGGCGCGCAATTTCTTCCTTTCCACCGAAAAGACCCTGACGCGCAAGATTTACGAGGCGCTGCTCGCCTTCAAGATAGAGCACAAGCTGACGAAGGACGAGATTTTCCAGATCTACATCAACCAAATCTACCTCGGCCAGCGCGCTTACGGGTTTTCCGCCGCGGCGCAAATCTATTTCGGCAAGCCGCTCAAGGATGTAACCGTCGCCGAAGCGGCAATGCTGGCGGGGCTGCCCAAGGCGCCGTCGGGCTACAACCCGGTGGCCAATCCCAAGCGCGCGCACTTGCGGCAAGCTTACGTGCTGCGTCGCATGCGCGACCTCAATTTCATCGACGACAAGCAGTACGCCGCGGCTCTCAAGGAGCAGCTCCACGTCAAGTACGACATCAACGACTTCGGCGTCCACGCCGACTATGTCGCCGAAATGGCGCGCGAAATCGCCGTCGAACGCTTTCCGGACAACGCTTATACCAGCGGACTGCGCGTCTATACGACCATTACGCGCGCCGACCAGGAAGCAGCCTACGCCAGCCTGCGCCGCGGCGTGATGGACTACGACCGGCGTCACGGCTACCGTGGCGCCGAAGCCTACGTCGACATGACCGACGTCAAGAAGGACGACGACGAAGCGCTCGAAGATCTGGTGCAGGAATTCGACGATTCGGATGATCTCAAGGCCGCCATCGTCCTCGCCGCCGACCCCAAACAGGTGCGCGCCTACCTGCGCGGCGGCGAGACCGTCACGCTGGCCGGCGACGGCCTCAAGTTCGCCGCGCGCATGCTCGACGACAAGGCGCCGGCCAACAAGCGTCTGCGGCGCGGCGCCGTGATCCGCGTCCAGAAGGGCGAGAAAGGGTGGCAGATCACCCAACTGCCCGAGGTCGAAGCCGCCTTCGTCGCCGCCAGCCCGATCGACGGCGGCATCCGCGCGCTGGTCGGCGGATTCGATTTCAGCCGCAGCAAGTTCAACCACGTGACGCAGGCCTGGCGTCAGCCGGGCTCGAGCTTCAAGCCGATCATCTACTCGGCCGCGCTCGAGAAGGGCTACTCGCCGGCATCGGTTTTCGACGATGCCCCCATCACCATCTCGGCAGCCGAGACCGGCAGCCTGGCCTGGGAACCGCACAACTACGAGGGCACCTACGAGGGACCGATGTCCATGCGCGCGGCGCTGGCGAAGTCGAAGAACATGGTGTCGATCCGCATCCTGCGGGCCATCGGCCCGCAGTACGCCCAGGACTACGCCACGCGCTTCGGCTACGACGCCGATAAGCAGCCGCCCTACCTGACGATGGCGCTGGGCGCCGGCTCGGTCACGCCTTGGCAGCATCTCGCCGCCTACTCGATCTTCGCCAACGGCGGCTATCGCATCGAGCCCCATATCGTCAAACAGATCGTCGACGGCGACGGCAAGGTATTGGCCGCCGCCGCACCGGCGGTGGCCGGCGACGAATCGCTGCGCGCCATCGACGCGCGCAACGCCTGGCTGATGGACAGCATGCTGCACGACGTCGCGCGGCGCGGCACCGGCGCACGGGCGGACCAAGCGCTCAAGCGCTACGACCTCGCCGGCAAGACCGGAACAACCAACGACTACGTCGATGCCTGGTTCTGCGGCTACCAGCCGACCGTCGTCGGCATCGCCTGGATCGGCTTCGACCAGCCCAAACGTCTCGGCAACGGCGAAACCGGCGCCAACGCGGCCTTGCCGATGTGGATCGGCTTCATGGAAGAGGCGCTCAAAGGCGTGCCCGAAAGCTACATGGAGATGCCGGACGGGCTCGTCCCGATCACCGCCAACGATCCGTCCCGCGGTGCGGTGCGGGAATACGTCTACAAGGAACACCTGCCGCCGCCCGACGAGGAACCCGAGACACCCGTCGCCGCGCCCGAACAACAGCCGGCGCCGGTGCAGGACGCCAGGCCGAAGCCGGTCGAGAAGAAAACCTAGCGCAGTTCGACCGGCGCACCCGCTTGCTCGGTGGCGCAGCGCGACAGCACGGCCATCAGTTCGGATCCGTCGCGCGTCGCCAGCCAGCGCCCCTGGTCGGGTTTGAAATGGTAGCCGCCCGAACGCGCCGCGAGCCAGATTTCCCGGGCCGCCGTGTGGCGATTGACGATGATCTTGCTGCCGTTGTCGAACTCGATTTCGATCACGCCGCCAGGCTTGATCTCGACGTCGAGGTCGGCCGCGCTGGCGTCGAACGCCGCCTCGATGCGCGCCAGCATGGCATCGGCCTGGAGATTGAATTCGCGTTCGTCCAAAATGCCCTCCATGTTAGGATTCCCGCTTTATCCGGATACTGCCGATATGCGCCGTCTACCGACTCTCGCGGCCGTCCTGCTTGCCGCCTGCGGCACCAAGGGACCGCTGACCCTGCCGCCGAAACCGCAGCCGGCGGCGAAGTCGGCGGCCGTCAAACCCCTGCCGGAAACACCGACCGCGACGACCGAGACACCGGCCGCGGCGCCTGACGATAATAGCAGCAAGCCCGCCGCCGGGACGGCGCAATGAGCGTCTTCGTTATGAAGGACGGCGTGCTGCACGCCGAAGACGTCGCGCTGTCCGCCGTCGCCGCGCGCTTCGGCACACCGTGCTACGTCTATTCGCTGAAGGCGTTGCGCGACGCCTATGCCGCCTATCGTGACGCGTTGGCCGGCCGCGATGCGCTCGTCTGCTACGCCGTCAAGGCCAATTCCAACCTCGCCGTCCTCAACGTCTTCGCGCGCTTCGGCGCCGGCTTCGACATCGTCTCCGGCGGCGAGCTGGCGCGCGTGCTCAAGGCCGGCGGCGACGCCGGCAAGATCGTGTTCTCCGGCGTCGGCAAGACGCGCGACGAAATGCGCGCGGCGCTGGCAGCCGGCATCCACTGCTTCAACCTCGAATCGGCGGCCGAACTGGAACGGCTGAACGAAGTCGCCGGCGCCTTGGGCAAGCGCGCGCCGATCGCCTTCCGCGTCAATCCCGACGTCGATCCGAAGACGCATCCCTACATCTCGACCGGCCTCAAGACCAGCAAGTTCGGCGTGCCCTACGCCGAGGCGCTGCCGCTCTACCGCCGCGCGCGCAGCCTGCCGCACGTGGAGATCTGCGGCATCGGCTGCCATATCGGCTCGCAACTGCTCGACCCGGCGCCGGCCGCCGAAGCGGCCGGCAAGCTGCTGGCGCTGGTCGACGCGCTCGCCGCCGAGGGCATCGCGCTCAAGCACATCGACATCGGCGGCGGCATGGGCATCACCTACCGCGACGAGCAGGCGCCGGCCGCGGCCGACTACCTGGCGCCGACGCTCAAGGTGCTGGCCGGCCGCAAGGAACACCTGCTGCTCGAACCCGGCCGCTCGCTGGTCGGCAACGCCGGCCTGCTGCTGACCCGCGTCGAGTTCCTCAAGCACGGCGAAGAGAAGAACTTCGCCGTCGTCGACGCCGCCATGAACGACCTCGCCCGGCCCGCCCTCTACGACGCCTGGCACGACATCCGGCCGGTCGCGCCGCATGACGGTGCCGCCTGTATCTACGACGTCGTCGGCCCGGTCTGCGAGTCCGGCGACTTCCTCGGCCATGGCCGCGAGTTGGATTTGCGCGAAGGCGACCTGCTGGCCGTCATGTCCGCCGGCGCCTACGGCATGGCGATGAGTTCGAACTACAACACGCGCCCGCGCGCCGCCGAAGTCATGATCGATGGGGCGCAGATGCACCTGGTGCGCCGCCGCGAAGCGCTCGAAGACTTGTTCGATACCGAAACCGCCCTATCCTGAAAGCGCGTACCGTCGGCATCGTCCTGGCGGCCGGCGCGAGTGTAGTAACCGGTGTCGCTGTGGGCGACGGTCGGCAACCCGCCGCGACGAGGACGACGGAACGGCCGGGGCGGAACGCCGCAAAAAATTGTTCTCCCGCCCCTTGACTTGACCGACCGGTCTATTATCATGCGCTAATGAATCCCGACATCGATACCCGTAGCCGCATCCTCGCCACCGCCCGCGAGATGTTCCACGGCCGCAGCTATGCGGACGTGGGCATCCAGGAGATTTGCGACGGCGCCAGGGTGCAAAAGGGCAGCTTCTACCACTTCTTCCCGTCCAAGCGCGACCTGGCGATGGCGGTGATCGACGACATGGCCGGCGACTGGGCGCACGGCTTCGTCGCCGAAGCTTTCGACCGTAACCTGCTGCCCGTCGAACGCCTCGACTACATGATCGACGCCGCCTACTACTGGCAGAAGGCGGCCAAGGACATCGAAGGGCGGATGCCAGGCTGCCTGTTCGGCAACCTGGCGCTGGAGATCAGCACACGGGACGACGTCATGCGGGCCAAGCTGAATGCCGTGTTCGACAAGGCCAAAGACAAGTTCCGCATCACCCTCGACGAGGCCGTCCTGGCGCGGGCGCTGCCGGCCATGGACACCGAAGCCACGGCGACGGCCATGCTGGCCTACCTGGAAGGCATCATCCTGCTGGCCAAGAGCCGCAACGACCCGGACGTGATCCTGCGCCTGGGTCCGGCCATCAAGACGCTGAGGATAGAACTGAAGCACTGAAGACGCGTTTCCCCCAACCGCCCATTCGGGCTTTTTTTTGACCCGGTGCTTGACCGACCGGTCTATTAGAGCAACAGCATCAGACCAACCTAAAGGAGACACCCATGGAAGCGAACCAAACCCTCGATGCCCGCGGCCTCAACTGCCCCTTGCCCATCCTGCGCGCCAAGAAGACGCTGAACGCTATGCAGTCCGGCGACACCCTCAAGGTGGTATCCACCGATCCGGGCTCCCTCAAGGACATGGCGGCCTTCTGCACGCAGACCGGCAATACGCTGCTGTCTTCGCAGCAAGCCGGCGGCGAATTCGAATTCTTCGTGCGCAAAGCCTGAGGAGAACGCCATGAATCTTGC
>DAIEEM010000031.1 GCA_027325905.1 Rhodocyclaceae bacterium | reverse complement strand
GCACGGCATTGGCGTCGTGGGGATTGTCCGGCTCGCGGATCAGCGCGAGCTTGTCGCCGACGCGCATCCGCTCCCAAAGATCGCTGCCGGCATAGTATTGGTAACCGGCCAGGGGCGAACTCTGCACGAGGATCTTGATGGATTCGGCCGCGGCCGTGCGGGCCATGACGATCAGGGGGATCAGCAGCCAGCCGACGAGGACGAGACGCCGCCGCAGCGACGGCGGACGTCCGCCATCCGGCGTCATGCTTGACTTAGAACGCATCCCTGAGCCACTCGAGCTTGCCCTCCTGGATCAGCACGCAGTCGAAGCGGCAGGCTTGCTCGCCGTGGCGCGCCAGCCAGTGACGTGCGGCGAGGATCAGCCGCGACTGCTTTGTCTTGGTGATGCTGGCGGCGGCGCCGCCGTAGCCGCCGCCCGAACGCAGCCGCACTTCGACGAAGACCAGCGTGTCGCCGTCGCGGCAGACCAGATCGATCTCGCCGCCGCGCACGCGGAAGTTGCGGCAGACGATGCGCAGCCCCTGCGCCGCCAGGAAATCGGCGGCGCGCGCCTCGCCTGCGGCGCCTGCTGCTTGCTTCGATGTCATGGGACTGCAAGAATGCCGGGTATGGAAGCTCATCATACGACATCGGCATTATATGTGGTGGCCACGCCGCTGGGAAACCTCGACGACATCACACTGCGCGCGCTCGAGGTGCTGCGCGGCGCCGATCTCATCGCCTGCGAGGACACGCGCCACAGCCGGCACCTGCTCGACCGCCACGGCATCCGCGCGCCGCTGCTGGCCCTGCACGAGCACAACGAGAACCAGGCGGCGGACAAGCTGGTCGCGCTGCTCGCCGTCGGCAAGTGCGTGGCGCTGGTGTCGGATGCCGGCACGCCGGGCATCTCCGATCCCGGCGCGCGCGCCGTCGCCGCGGTGCGCGCCGCGGGGTACAAGATCGTGCCGCTGCCGGGGCCGAGCGCGGCGATTGCGGCGCTCTCCGCCGCCGGGTTGCCCGATGCGCGCTTCCTGTTCGCCGGCTTCCTGCCGACGAAGGCGGCGGCGCGGCGGACGGAAATCGCCGGCCTCGCCGCCGTATCGGCCGCCCTCGTCTTCTACGAGGCGCCGCACCGCGTCGCCGAAACCGTCGCCGACTTGGCGGCCGTGCTCGAGCCGCAGCGCACGCTGGTGGTGGCGCGCGAACTGACCAAGCTTTTCGAACAGATCGCGGCGATGCCGCTGGCGGAAGGTCCGTCCTGGTTCGCGGCCGACGACAACCGCCGGCGCGGCGAATTCGTGCTCGTCGTCTCGGGTCCGCCGCCGCGCGACGGGCTGGACGCGGAATCCGAGCGCGTGCTGGGGGAGCTGCTGGCCGAACTGCCCGTCAAGCAGGCCGCCAAGCTCGCCGCCACGATCACCGGCGCGGCGAAAAACGAGCTCTACCGCCGCGCGCTCGAACTCAAGGCATAATTCAACCCTCGTTGGAGGGGACCCGCCGCAAAGGCTGCGGCAGGCCCCTCAACTCGGCACTATGACGACACTGACGCTTACCCGCCCCGACGACTGGCACCTGCATTTGCGCGACGGCGCCGCGTTGGCGGCGGTCGTCGGCGATACCGTGCGCCGCTTCGGCCGCGCCATCGTCATGCCGAACCTCAAGCCGCCGGTGACGACTGTCGAACTGGCCGCCGCCTACCGTGCGCGCATCCGGGCGGCGCTGCCGGCCGGCAGCCGCTTCGAGCCGCTGATGACGCTCTACCTCACCGACAATACCCCGGCGGGCGAGATCGACAGGGCAAAAGCCAGCGGCTTCGTCCATGCGGTCAAGCTTTATCCGGCGGGGGCGACGACCAACTCCGCGGCTGGCGTCACCGATCTTGCTCGCTGTGCCGCCACGCTGGCGCGCATGGAGGCGCTCGGCCTGCCGCTGTTGGTTCACGGTGAAGCGACCGATCCGGCGGTCGACGTCTTCGACCGCGAGGCGGCGTTCGTCGATCGCGTGGCGATGCCGCTGCTCAAGGACTTTCCCGGCCTCAAGCTGGTGCTCGAACACGTCACGACGAAAGATGGCGTGGACTTCGTGCGCGCGGCGGGAGCGAACGTGGCGGCGACGATTACCGCCCATCACCTGCTGATGAACCGCAACGCGCTGTTCGCCGGCGGCATCCGTCCGCATCACTACTGCCTGCCGGTGCTGAAGCGCGAGGCGCACCGCCAGGCCTTGCTGGCGGCAGCCACCGGCGGCAACCCGAAGTTCTTTCTCGGCACCGATTCCGCGCCGCACGCCAAACGGGCCAAGGAGGCGGCGTGCGGCTGCGCCGGCTGCTATACCGCGCACGCCGGCATCGAGCTGTACGCGGAGGCTTTCGAAGCGGCCGGTGCCCTGGATCGGCTGGAGGCCTTCGCGGCCTTCCACGGCGCCGACTTCTACGGCCTGCCGCGCAACCAAGACCGCGTCACGCTGGCGAAGGAAAGCTGGACCGTGCCGGCCGCCTTGCCCTATGTCGCCGGCGACACCCTGGTGCCGTTGCGGGCGGACGAAACGGTGGCATGGCGCCTGAATACGGAGGAGCAAGCATGAAGCTGCGTAACGGATGGATCGCCGGATTGCTGGCGGGCCTGGCGGCGCTGCCGCTGGCGGGTTGCGGCAGCAACGACACGGCGTCCTTCATGCTCGACGGCCCGGATACGGCGCTGACGCTGGAGCGCAACAAGTCCTATTTCTGGAGCGACGAATGGGATCTGCAACTGGTCGTGCGCCGCTTCCCGGATTGCCAGCGCCGCCACGATCTCAAAGCGGCGAGCGGCAACGGCTTCAAGATGGAACTGTTCTCGCCGTCGCCCGGCGTGTTCATCGTCAAGCAGGGCAAGCGCTGGTACGTCACGACATTGCAGACCTGCGACCTGCAGGCCTACAAGGAACCGCCGCCGGAGCCCGGAACGCCGGTCGGCAGCTTCGCCGAAAAGGACGGCGTTCTCGGCTTCGCCAAGGCGCCGTGATCAGCCGTCAGGACGGCGAATCGCGCTTCCCGAAAGCGCCTTGACGCGTTCAGCCGTCCGTGTTGATCGTCGCGATCAGTTCCTTGAGCACGGCTTCGGCCCGGTCGTTGTCGATCTGGCAGGTGCCCGCGGCCTGGTGGCCGCCGCCGCCGTATTTCAGCATCAGTTCGCCGACATTGGTCTTGGCGCCGCGGTCGAAGATTGACTTGCCTGTGGCATAAACGGTGTTCTGCTGCTTGACGCCCCAGAGCACGTGAATCGAGATGTTGCACTGAGGGAACAGCGCGTAGATCATGAAGCGGTTGCCGGCGTAGATCGTCTCCTCGCCGCGCAGGTCGAGGACGACGAGGTTCTTGTGCACCGTGGCGCAGCGCTTGATCTGCTCCTTGAACTTCTCGGCATGCTCGAAGTAAAGATGCGAGCGTTCGACGACGTCGGGCAGCTTGAGGATGTCCTCGATGGCGTGGTTCCGGC
>DAIEEM010000276.1 GCA_027325905.1 Rhodocyclaceae bacterium | reverse complement strand
GAAAGCAAGGCGCTGAAGCGGACGTTTGCGACGATCGTCTTCGGCAACCTGGCCGGCGCCGCCGCGGCGCCCGCGCCCGGCGAAATGGCCAAGGCGCATGCGGGCCTGGTCAAGACGGCCGACATCGGCGACGTGCATGTGGCCAAGGCGAGCGGCGCGGATGCGCACACCGTCGCCGAGATCGTCGCCAAGGGCGCCGAATTGAAAGGCAAGACGGTTGTCGTTCACGCCAAGGTGGTGAAGTACAACCCCGGCATCATGGGCAAGAATTGGGTCCATTTGCGCGACGGTTCGGGCGCCGCGGCGGACAACAGCAACGACCTGCTGGTGACGACGGCGAACGAGACGCAGGTCGGCGCGGTGGTGGTGGCCAAGGGCATCGTCCGCACCGACAAGGATTTCGGCGCCGGCTACGCGTACAAGGTACTCGTCGAGGATGCCACGCTGAAATAGTCGCGGCCGCGCCGCCGCCCGCCCGGCAATGCCGCGTGACTGGCGGCTGTTAGAATTCGGCCGATGAAGACCAGCGTTTCCGAATTCCTCCGCCTGCGCGGGCGGCGCCTGCATTTCCGCATCTGGGGCGATGCCGCGGCGCCGCCGCTGTTCCTGTTGCACGGCTGGGCCGACGTCTCGGCGAGCTTCCAGTTCGTCGTCGATGCCTTGCGCCGCGACTGGCGCGTGATCGCGCCCGACTGGCGCGGCTTCGGCTTGTCGCAGGGGAACGACGACGCCTACTGGTTTCCCGACTATCTCGCCGATCTCGACGCGCTGCTCGAGCATTATTCGCCGGCGGCGCCGGCGCGGCTGGTCGGCCACAGCATGGGCGGCAACGTGGCGACGCTGTATGCGGGCATCCGGCCGGAGCGCGTGGCGGGCATCGTCAATCTCGAAGGCTTCGGCCTGCGGCCGACCGATCCCGTCGAGGCGCCGGCGCGCTACGCCAGGTGGCTCGACCAGGTGCGCGGCGAACCGGGGTTTCGCGTTTATGCCGACCGCGCGGCCTTCGCGGCGCGCCTGCGCCACGACAATCCGCGCCTGACGCCGGAGCGCGCCGCCTTCCTCGCCGAGCACCTGGCCGAGGCGGCGGAGGGCGGCGTCCGGCTTGCCGCCGACCCCCGCCACCGCTGGGCCAATCCCATCCTCTACCGCATCGAGGAGGCGCGCGCCTGCTGGCGGCGCGTGACGGCGCCGGTGCTGTGGCTGCGCGGCGGCGATTCCGCGTTCATGCGCGAATACATTCCGCAAGAGGACGACTACGGCGAGCGGCTGGCGTGTTTCGCCGCCGCGCGCGAAGCGCGGCTCGACGAATGCGGCCACAACCTGCATCACGACCGTCCCGAGGAAGTGGCGCGGCTGATCGAGGAGTTCTTTCCATGAGCCTGAACGCCGACCTGCACTGCCATTCGACCGTCTCCGACGGCCTGCTGACGCCGACGGAACTGGCGCGGCGCGCCAAGGCCAACGGCGTCGAGCTTTGGTCGCTGACCGACCACGACGAGATCGACGGGCTGGCCGAGGCGCGCGCCGAAGCCGCGGCCATCGACCTGCGCTTCGTCAACGGCGTCGAAATCTCCGTCTCCTGGGGCGAGGACCAGACTGTGCATATCGTCGGCCTCGGTTTCGACGCCGGCTACGCGCCGCTGGTCGACGGACTGGCGAAAGTGCGCAGCGGCCGCGACTCGCGCGCCCAGCGCATGGCTGCGGAACTCGACAAGGTCGGCATCCACGGCGCCTACGAAGGGGCGCTGAAGTATGCCGGCAACCCGGCGCTGATATCGCGCGCGCACTTTGCGCGCTACATCGTCGAACTGGGGCACGCGAAGGAAGTGAAGTACGTGTTCGACTGGTGGCTCGCCAAGGGCAAGCCCGGCTACGTCACGCATCCGTGGGCGACGATGGCGGATGCCTTGTCGTGGATACATGGCGCCGGCGGCATCGCGGTGATCGCGCATCCGGGCCGCTATCGGCTGACGAAGGCGCAGATGCACGAAATGTTCGAGGCCTTCAAGGGCCTCGGCGGGCGCGGCATCGAGGTGATTTCCGGTTCCCACGGCGAGGACGAGATGCGCGAGTGCGCGCGCGTCGCCAGGGAGTTCGGCTTCCTGGCCTCGCGCGCCTCGGATTTCCACGGCCCCGGCGAAAGCTGGATCGACCTCGGCAAGCTGCCCGACTTGCCCGCCGACCTGACGCCGGTGTGGAGCGAATTGAGCTGATGGCGCGCATTCTTTCGATTCACCCCGATCACCCCGAGCCGCACCGCATCGACCAGGCCGTGGCGGTGGTGCGCGACGGCGGCCTGGTCGCCCTGCCGACCGACTCCGCCTACGCCTTGTGCGGGCACGTCGGCGACGCCGCACTGCTCGACCGCATCCGCCGCATTCGCGGCGTCGATGAGCGCCATCTCTTCACGCTGATGTGCCGAGACCTCTCCGAGATCGCCACCTATGCGCGCGTCGACAACGCCACCTACCGCCTGCTGAAGGCGACGACGCCGGGCAGCTACACCTTCATTCTCGAAGGCACCAAGGAACTGCCGCGGCGCGTGCTGCACCCGAAGCGCAAGACCATCGGCCTGCGCATTCCCGACCACAAGCTGACGCTGGCCCTGCTCGAGGCGCTCGACGAACCGCTGCTGACCTCGACGCTGATCCTCGCCGGCGACAGCGAACCGTTGACCGATGCCGACGAAATCGAAGCGCGCATCGGCAAACTGATCGACCTCGTCGTCGATGCCGGAGCTTGCGGCAGCCAGGCGACCAGCGTCATCAACCTGGTCGGCGCGCTGCCAGAACTGGTGCGGGCCGGGCGCGGGTCGCTGGAGCCGTTCGGGCTTTAGGGTCTGTTAGAATCCGCCTTCCCAATTCGGCTCCCCGCTCAATGGACTTCGACATCCAGAAGCTCGCGATCAACGCGCTTCCGGTCATTTTTGCCATCACGTTGCACGAAGCGGCCCACGGCTACGTGGCGCGGTATTTCGGCGACCAGACGGCCTGGAGAGCGGGA
>DAIEEM010000275.1 GCA_027325905.1 Rhodocyclaceae bacterium | reverse complement strand
GCCCGCGCCGCCGGCAAGCCGGTGCTGGTCGACCCGAAAGGCGAGGACTACGCGCGCTATGCCGGGGCGACCATCCTCACGCCCAACCGCGCCGAGCTGCGACAGGTGGTGGGGCGCTGGAGCAGCGACGCGGAACTGGCGGCGAAGGCGCAGAAGCTGCGCGCCGAACTCGATGTCGACGCCCTGCTGGTGACGCGCTCCGAGGAGGGCATGACGCTGTTCCGCGCCAGCGGCACCGACCACGAACCGGCGCTGGCACGCGAGGTTTTCGACGTCAGCGGCGCCGGCGACACCGTGATCGGCACGCTGGCGGTTATGATGGCGGCGGGGCTCGACCTGGCCGCGGCCATGCGCCTCGCCAATCTCGCCGCCGGCGTCGTCGTCGGCAAACTCGGTACCGCGACATGCAGCCTTGAAGAACTCAAGGCTGTTGCATAAGGGATAGCAGACATGTACTACGTCGTCACCGGCGCCTGCGGCTTCATCGGCGCCAACATCGTCAAGGCGCTCAACGAGCGCGGCATCGACAACATCGTCGCCGTCGACAACCTGAAGAAGGCCGACAAGTTCAAGAACCTCGTCGACTGCGAAATCGCCGACTACGTCGATAAGCAGGACTTCCTGCAACTGGTCGAGGAGGGCTATTTCGACAACGCCATCGAAGCCGTCTTCCACGAGGGCGCCTGCTCCGACACCATGGAAACCGACGGCCGCTACATGATGGCCAACAACTACCGCTATTCGCTCGCCCTGCTCGACTTCTGCCTCGACCACGAACTGCCTTTCCTCTACGCCTCGAGCGCCTCGGTCTATGGCGGCGGCAGCGTGTTCAAGGAAGACCGTTCCTTCGAGGCGCCGCTCAACGTCTACGGCTATTCGAAGTTCCTCTTCGACCAGGTGGTGCGCCGCCGCCTGCCGGAGGCGAATTCACAAGTCGTCGGCTTCCGCTACTTCAACGTCTACGGCCCGCGCGAACAGCACAAGGGACGCATGGCCTCGGTCGCCTTTCACCATTTCAACCAGTACCGCGAAACGGGCAAGGTCAAGCTCTTCGAGGGTTGCGACGGCTATGCCGACGGCGCGCAGAGCCGCGACTTCGTCTTTGTCGACGACGTCGTCAAGGTGAACCTGCACTTCCTCGACAATCCGGATTCTTCCGGCATATTCAATCTCGGCACTGGTCGCGCCCAGCCGTTCAACGACATCGCCACGTCGACGGTCAACGCCTGCCGCGCCATCGACGGCAAGCCGGCGCTGGCGCTTGCCGAGATGGTGGCGCAGGGCATCGTCGAATACGTGGCCTTTCCGGAAGCGCTCAAGGGCAAGTACCAGAGCTTCACGCGCGCCGACATCGGCGCGCTGCGCGCCGCCGGCTATGGCGCCGAATTCGCCACGGTGGAACAGGGCGTGGCGAAGTATGTGCGGTACCTGGCGGGGGCAATATAGGACTCGTCGCCAGCGGATTCCACCACGCATGAACCGACTCAGCTATGCCCAACTGACCGCCCTCAGCCAGCAGGCGGAGAACTCGCCGCGCCGGCGCATGAACCACAACCTGCATGCGGAGTTGAGCGACCCGATCCAGCGGCTGGCCATCGCCATGGAGCCGGATACCTATATCCGTCCCCACCATCACCGCCATAGCTGGGAACTGCTGACCGCCTTGCGCGGCCGCTTCGTCGTGCTGAACTTCGACGCCGCCGGCGTCGTCACCGGCCGCGCGGTGCTCGGCGAAGATACCAGCGTCATCGAGACGCCGCTAGCCGGATGGCATGCGGTGCTGTCGCTCGATCCCGGCGCGGTGATTTTCGAAGTCAAGCGCGGTCCCTACGCTCCCTTCGGCGAAGACGATTTCGCGCCGTGGTCGCCGTCCGCCGACAGCGCCGCCAGCCGCGTCCTGATGGCCTGGTATGCGGCCGC
>DAIEEM010000266.1 GCA_027325905.1 Rhodocyclaceae bacterium | reverse complement strand
GAGAACAACCCGCATCTGGACGCCGTCACGGCGCACGCCGCGGCCGAGGGTGCGCAGGTGGTGGCCGTGTGCGCCGCCATCGAGGCCGAGATCGCCGACCTCGCCGACGACGAGAAGCAGGTCTTCCTCGAAGACCTCGGCCTGCACGAGCCGGGCCTGAACCGCCTGATCCGCGCCGCCTACAAGCTGCTCGGGCTGCAAACCTACTTCACGGCCGGCGTCAAGGAAGTGCGCGCTTGGACCATCCACGTCGGCGACACCGCGCCGCAGGCGGCCGGTGTTATCCACACCGATTTCGAGAAAGGCTTCATCCGCGCCCAGACCATCGCCTACGACGACTTCGTCGCCAACGGCGGCGAACAGGGCGCCAAGGAAGCCGGAAAAATGCGCGCCGAAGGCAAGGAATACGTCGTCAGGGACGGCGACGTCATGAACTTCCTGTTCAACGTTTGACGACAAGTGCCGCTCCGGGAGGGGCGCGGCAATTCCGGCGGCTTTCAGCCGGCCGGCTGCGCGGCGATTTCCTTGCGCACGACTTCCATGTCGATGCCGCGCACCTGCTCGACGAGCTGTGCGAGCGACGCGGGCGGCAGGGCGCCGGCCTCGGAATAAAGGATCACCTGCTCGCGGAACACCATCAGCGTCGGGATCGAGCGGATGTTGAAGGCGGCGGCCAGTTCCTGCTGCTCCTCGGTATCCACCTTGGCGAAGACGATGTCGGCATGCTTGTCCGATTCCGCCTCGAAGGTTGGCGCGAAGGACTTACAGGGGCCGCACCAGCCGGCCCAGAAATCGATGATGACGATGTCGTTGCCGGAAATCGTTTCCTTGAAGTTGTCCTTCGTCAGTGCCAGGGTCGCCATGATCGCAAATCGTCCTTGGTGATTGTGGTCGGGCGATGCTACCCGTTTGTCCCCGCTCGTGGTATCAATCGCCCCGATGAAAGAATTCAATCCTTATCGCGGCCGCTTCGCGCCGTCGCCGACCGGCCCGCTGCATTTCGGCTCGCTGGTGGCGGCGCTCGGCAGTTGCCTGGAAGCCCGCGCGCACGGCGGCGAATGGCTGCTGCGCATGGAGGACGTCGATACGCCGCGCTGCTCGCCGGAGGCCGCCGCCGGCATCCTGCGCACGCTGGATCGGCTGGGCTTCGAATGGGACGGCGAAGTCATGGTGCAAAGCCGCCGCACCGCGCGCTACGGCGAGTTGCTGGAGCAGTTGAAGGCCGCGCATCTTGCCTACCCGTGCGCCTGCACGCGCCGGGAACTGGCCGATTCGGCGCCGGCGCCCGACGGCGCCGCCATCTATCCGGGGACCTGCCGCGACGGCCTGCCGCCCGGCAAGGCGGCGCGGGCCTGGCGGCTGCGGGTCGGCGACGCGGTCGTGGCCTTCGACGATGCCGTCCAGGGTCTGCAGAGCCAGCGCCTCGGCGCCGAAGTCGGCGATTTCGTGCTGCTGCGCGCGGATGGCTATTTCGCCTACCAGCTCGCGGTTGTCGCCGACGACGCCGACCAGGGCATCACGCATGTCGTGCGCGGCGCGGATCTCCTCGATTCGACGCCGCGCCAGATCCATCTGCAAACCTGTCTCGGAACGGCGACGCCCGCCTACGCCCACCTGCCGGTGGCGCTGAATGCGCAAGGCGAGAAGCTCTCGAAACAGACCCTGGCGGCGGCCGCGGACGGCGTCGCGCCGGCGTCGGCGCTGCTGGCGGCGCTGCGCTTTCTCGGCCAGGCGCCGCCGGACGGCTTGGCGGACGTCGCTGCCGTCTGGGCCTGGGCGCTCGAGAACTGGCGCCTGGAGAATGTGCCGCGGGCGCGGGCGCTGCGGGCGCCGCCCGCTTGGTAGCGCCCGACCCGTTGCCGTGTCACCCGCCCGCTCGGCCTGCGCCGGCGCGATAATATGGCGTCGGCTTTGGCTGCCTGCGCGCGGATGCCGCCGGGCTGAACGCCGGCAATCGTCGTCAATGGCCGAGGGAATCCAATGAACCGTTCGAAGCTCAAGACCTGGCAGTGGATCGCGCTGGGGCTGGCGCTGTTTACCGCAATCTCCTGGCTCGTCCACCGTCCCGATCCGCGGGCGCGGCAGCTCAACCGGGCTATCGAGGCCAAGGCCAGCCCGCGGCTCAAGGCTTATCCCTACGAGTTCCGCGTGCTGCGCACGGAAGGCGATGTTGCCGTCATGACCACGCCGCGCAGCTTCGAGGTGCCGGCATTCAAGATGCTGGGCGCGCTGTACCCGGACATCGACGTCAAGAATCCCAACGATCCGGCATTCCTCGCCGCCGAAAAGCTCCTCGCCGATGTGCAGTCCGAAGCGCGCGCCATCGCCCTGTCGCAGCCGGGCATCGCCGACGTCCGCTGGGAACTGGACAAGCGCTGGCTCGCCGCCCACGGCATCGACGTTCCCGACGACGCCTATTCCCGATAGTCGCTGCCGCCGTAACGCGTGACGCCCACCATCAAGCGCACCAGGCCGTAGGCCAGCCAGCTCAGCAGGCGGAAGGCGAGCGGACGCTGGCGCAGGTCGTCGGCCTTCACTTCGCCGGCGACCTCGTCCATGGCGTGCTGCAGACTGGCGCGCAATTGCCGCGCGAAGCCGGCGTTGAGCACGACGACGTTGGCTTCGCTCGCCAGCAGCAGGCTGAAGGGATCGATGTTGCTCG
>DAIEEM010000265.1 GCA_027325905.1 Rhodocyclaceae bacterium | reverse complement strand
GCGCGACCCGCACGCCGGCGATGTCTGGGTCTTTCGCGGTCGCAGGGGCGATCTCGTCGAAGTGCTTTGGCACGACGGCGACGGAGCATGCCTTTTCATTAAACGTCTTGAGAAGGGCCGGTTCTTGTGGCCGTCCGCGAGTGGCGAAGCGGTGACGATCTCGGCGGCGCAAATGTCTTATCTTCTATCCGGGATAGACTGGCGAGCGCCGCAGACAACTTGGCGCCCCACAGTGGCGGGATGACTGCGGCGGATTGACTCGCCATGCAATTGGGCGGCGACTTTTCTCGTCGAATCTGCTGATGTTTGATTGTGACGTCTTCTTGCGAACATGCTGCCGACGGCCTTTTGCCCGAGCTTCCTAGCCCGAATTATGCGCGGCGTGTTGGCGGGAGTGGCATAAACGGCTGATATTGCGTAGAATCTGGGTGCTTAAGCCGATTCATCGCGTTTTTCAGACGAGCCGCCCCCGCCATGAATGATCCTACGCTTCCGCTGCCCGGCCTGTCACCTGTCGGCGGCAAGCGCGTCGAGGTCAGATTCGACGGTGGACTGCTGTCGTCGGATGGCGGCGTGTTGGCGCTGCGCGAAGTTGAGAAACGGCTCGGCGTCGCGGATCGGCTCGCCGCCTGTCTCGTCGATCCGCGCAACGGCGCTCAGATCACGCACAGCTTCGCCGACATCGTCCGGTTTCGGTTGATGATGATCGCCGCCGGCTATGAGGACGGCATCGACGCCAATGCGCTTCGCGGCGATCCCATGTTCAAAATGGCGCTCGACCTGACGCCTTCGCAACGCGACCTGTGCTCGCAATCGACGATTTCGCGGCTGGAGAACCTGCCTGACGCGCGCGCTCTGCTGCGCATGGGCCGGGCGATGGCCGATCTCTATTGCGCCTCGTTCGCCGCCGCGCCGGAACGCATCACGCTAGACATCGACGACACGTTCGACGCCGTCCACGGCGGCCAGCAACTGGCGCTGTTCAACGCCCATTACGATGAGTACGGCTTCCAGCCGATCGTCGTGTTCGACGGTCAGGGGCGGTTTGTCACCGCCGTTTTGCGTCCCGCCAGACGTCCGAGCGGCAAGGAGATCAAGCCCTTTCTACGCCGACTGCTGCGGACGATCCGCGCCCATTGGCCGCGCGTGAAAATCCTGTTGCGCGCCGACAGCCATTATTGCGCGCCGGAGGTTCTCGATTTCTGCCGCGCCAACGGCCTCGACTACATACTCGGCGTCGCGCCGACCTCGACCCTGCGCCGTCACGTCGAGGCGCTTGAAGCCTCGACCAAGGCGCGTTTCGGGGCCGCGCCACAGTTGGGCAAGTTGCGACGGTTCAAGGAATTCTATGACGGCGCGCAGAGTTGGAGCCGGGTCGAGCGCATCATCGCGCGCGTCGAAGCCGGCTCGGAGGGGCCTGACACGCGCTTCGTCGTCACCAACCTGACCCGGCGCAACGCACGCGTCCTCTATGAAGACCTCTACTGCCGGCGCGGCCGGGCGGAGAACCACATCAAATCCTTCAAGACCCATCTGGCCGCCGACCGGACCTCCTGCACGAGGGCGACGGCCAACCAATTCCGCCTTTTCCTTCATGCCGGCGCCTATTGGCTGATGTGGGGACTGCGCGTCTCAACGCCGAAACGCTCGATGTGGCGCCTCGCCCAGTTCGACACGCTTCGCCTGCGCCTGATCAAGATCGCCGCCCGCGTCGTCGAAATGAAAACGATGATCCGTGTGCATCTGCCGACGTCCTGTCCCGCGCAGGATGTCATGCGCTTCGCCTACGCGCGCATCCCGCGCCTCGTCACATGAACCACGGGGCGTGAGTTCCCCCAAGCCGCAACCCTTCCCCTCAACCGCAAACCTCTTGAAGTAAACCTTGGGCCGCGCGCCGACGCGAAGGCGCGCGCCTCGCCGTGCGAAAAATCTTGCCGAAGGAGCCTAACGCCCGGCGCTGAGCGGCAAATCGACCTGCGCGATGCATAATGCGGGCTAGGAAGCCGCCGACTCCGATGACGAGACCCGTCGCCTTGCCGCTCTTATCAACCAACACGTCGTCGGCTTCGCCGATCTTGTTCTGCTGAGGACTTC
>DAIEEM010000263.1 GCA_027325905.1 Rhodocyclaceae bacterium | reverse complement strand
GCACGCGGAACTGGTCGAAATACCCGGCGTCGGCCATGCGCCGATGTTCCTCGATGCGGCGCAGGTCGAGGTTGTGGGGAATTTCCTGCTGCGCGGCCAGGGGCATGGCGAGGTCGCCGCGAAATTCGATTGACGGCGGATGCCGCCGCTGCGTCGCTTCGCCCTGTTCTTCCAGCGGGGCGGCGGATGATCCGTGCTACCATTCGCCGCGGCGGGCCTCCCCGCATTGCGGGGTGGTGAACCTGGTCAGGTCCGGAAGGAAGCAGCCACAGCTACCTACCGCAAGTGCCGGGGGTAAGGCTCGCCACCCTCGTCCCCGCCTCCCGAAACAAATAAATACAAACTCCGGTGGCCGGGACATATCTGGCTCACCTGCGCTTGATCAAATGCCCCATCGGCATTCACTCATGGAGACCACGATGAACATCAAGAGCAAACACGTCGCCGCTCTATTGGCCGCCAGCGCCATGGCGTTCGGCATTACCGCAAGTGCCCAACCGGCATCCGGCATGGGACCGGGCGGATGCGCCGGCATGTCCGGCGGAGCCATGATGGGTGATCCGGCGGCACGCGCCGAACAGCACCTGACGCAACTCAAGACGCAGTTGCAGATCACGCCGCAGCAGGAACCGCTCTGGCAGGCCTTTGCCGACAAGATGAAGACGAGCGCCGGGCAAGGCATGAAGGCCATGCAGCAAAGCATGCAGCAGCCGATGACCGCGCCCGAGCGCATGAACCTCATGCTCGAGCACATGAAGCAGCACACCGCAGCGATGGAAGACGTCAACGAGTCCTTCAAGCGCCTCTACGATGCGCTGACGCCCGAGCAGAAGGCCATTGCCGACAAATATCGTCCGTTCGGCGGACGGAAGGGGCAGCAACCCGGCGGTCCGCGCCGCGGCATAGGCGGCCCCGGCGGTTCCGGCCCGCAAGGCCAGCCGGACGCCGTCGCACCGGCTCGCTGAACGCTTTACGCCGCCTTGGGAAGGCGTCCCGGTTTCGGCCGGGACGCCTTCTTGCATTTGGTAGAATCGCCGCATGAGCTATCAGGTCCTCGCCCGCAAGTGGCGCCCGAAGTCGTTTGCGACCCTGGTCGGGCAGGAGCACGTCGTCAAGGCGCTGACTCATGCCCTCGACCAGCAGCGCCTCCATCACGCCTATCTCTTCACGGGCACGCGCGGCGTCGGCAAGACGACCATCGCCCGCATCATGGCCAAGGCGCTCAATTGCGAGACCGGCGTGACCTCGACGCCCTGCGGCGTTTGTTCGTCGTGCGTCGAGATCGACGGCGGCCGCTTCGTCGACTACATGGAGCTCGATGCCGCCTCCAACCGCGGCGTCGAGGACATGACGGACCTGCTGGAGAAGGCGACCTACGCGCCGACGCGCGGCCGCTTCAAGGTCTACGTCATCGACGAAGTGCACCAACTCTCCGGCCACGCCTTCAACGCCATGCTGAAGACGCTGGAAGAACCGCCCGAGCACGTCAAGTTCATCCTCGCCACCACCGATCCGCAGAAAATTCCGGTGACGGTGCTCTCCCGTTGCCTGCAGTTCAACCTCAAGCAGATGCCGATCGGCCACATCGTCGATCATCTGACCAACATCCTCGGCCAGGAAGGCGTGACGTTCGAGGCGGCGGCCCTGCGCCACATCGCCAAGGGTGCGGCGGGCAGCATGCGCGACGCCTTGTCGCTGCTCGACCAGGCCATCGCCCACGGCGCCGGCAAGGTCGAGGAAGCCGGCGTGCGCGACATGCTCGGCACGGTCGGCGACGATTACCTCTACGGCTTGCTCGACGCGCTGCGCGGCGGCGACGTCCAGGCGCTGGTGGCGGTGGCCGAAGCGATGGACGCGCGCAGCCTTTCCTTCGACTCCGCCCTGCAGGAACTGGCGACGCTGTTCCATCGCATCGCCCTGGCGCAGTTCGCGCCGCAGGCGATGGCCGACGACGGCGAGCGCGAGCGGCTGGCGCCGTATGCGGCGGCCTTCGATCCGGAATTCCTGCAGTTGTGCTACCAGATCGCCATCCACGGCCGCGACGACCTCCCGCTGGCGCCCGACGAATACGCCG
>DAIEEM010000247.1 GCA_027325905.1 Rhodocyclaceae bacterium | reverse complement strand
CATCATGCGCTCAAGCTGTTTTGCAAGCGCAGCGTGTTTTTCAAGCAGCTTGTCTATGTTTGCGGCATTGCCACTCGGATGCAGGGCCTCGTAGAGGCTGACCCAGTCCGGGCGGTAGGTCTGGCTGTGATAATCCCACTCGGGGTAATGACGCGGTGGGAGTCCTTTTGTTTCCTCGCCATGCGTCACCTTGTGGTTTTCGTCGAATGCTTCTTCCTCGTCTCCCTGCTCGATGAATCGCCACATTTGGCGATTGTCATCGCGATATTCCACCGAGGTATCTGCGAAATGGATTTTCGCAAACTGGTCGCTCTGCAACCGGGTCTCAGCAACGTAGGACAAGGCCAGCGCAGCCATTTCCTCCGTGCTCGAAAGCTTGTCTTGCATCAGCCTCTCATTGAAGCGCTGAACGAATTTGAGCAGAGTCGGATCGTTGTAGGGATGATCCGGATCAATGAAGGCCCGGGAGAGCATGGCCAGGCGATGGCGCAGGCAGGACGTGGTGTCGGGGTCGCAGGCGTCTTCGGCAGGCCGCGGATGGAGCGCGAGGAAAATGCGCGCCAGGCCGGGAAACTCGCGCATCAGCAGCGCGTCGATGCGCGCATCCTCGAAGAACTCCACCGCCATGCGCTGGAAGGGACTCCAGTTGTCGGCGACCTGCGCCACGCTCCAGCGGCGGTGGCCGGCCATATGGGCGAGCACCGCCCGATAGCGGTCGATCCCGGATATGCCGTTGCGATCCTCGAAGACGTCGGGTACGCGCATGCCCAGCTTGTCGTAGTACGGGATGGGCTGGCGCAGCTCGTGGAAGGCGGTGGAATACGGCACCAGATGATCGCTGTCGCCCCACAGTGCGCGCAGCGTCAGCTCAAGCCTGCGTTCGACGTCGGCGAACAGCGTGCCGCGCCGCTCGCGCTGCAGCACGGCGTGGCTGTCGGCGCTCTGGAGGTCGAAATACGCGGCCTGGTGGTCGGGATTGCGGCCGTAGTTGCGGACGCCGTAGTCGACCCAGTTCTTCAGGCCAGCCAGCGAAAGCAGATCGAGCAGTCGCGGCGCCTGCCGGAACAGGCCGGGCAGTGCGGGGCTCGCAAAGGTGGCGTGGCGGCCGTGGATGGAGCCGGTGGTGCGCGCCATCAGGTCGGCCGCGATGTCGAGGTAGGACTGCAACTGGTCCTGCGACTGCAGGCGGCGCGCCGCGGCGGCCAGGGTTTGCAGGAAGGGCGTGATGGCGGCGCTGTTGGGCGACTTCTGCATGGCGCGCACGGCGTCCATGACGGCAGGCAGCGCGGCGGCGCCGACGGCGTTGGCGATCGAGGGCCATTCCTCGAGGAAGGCTAGTATCGGCTCCGGCCCGCGCCCCATCTTGCCGAGAAAGCGCGCCGCCTCGACGTAAGCCAGCATCTGGGCTTGCGAGAACGTCGCCAGCGCCTCGTAGGCACACTCTTCGAAGACCTCGGCCACCTGGGTGAAGCCGCAATCGACCGCGCTCCAGTAGGCCTGGACCTGCGGATGCTGCATCGGGGTCTTGCGCGCGTCGGCCACGGGTAATAGCGCTAGGCGAAGGTTGCGTCGATGGCGTGCTCGAGGGTTTCGCGGATATCGGCGTCGTCGGTGATCGGCCGCGTCATGGCCATGCGACAAGCGTCCTTGGCATCGACGCCCTGATTGATCAGCTTGGCCGCATACACCAACAAGCGCGTCGAGATGCCCTCGTCGAGGCCGTGCCCCTTGAGGTTGCGCGCGGCGCCGCCGATCTTGACCAGCTTGGCCGCGGTACCCTCGGCCAGTCCGGTTTCCTTGGCGACGATGGCGATTTCAAGTTCGGCCGGCGGGTAGTCGAAGTCGAAGGCGACGAAGCGCTGCTTGGTCGATTGCTTCAGGTCCTTCATCAGGCTCTGGTAGCCGGGATTGAAGGAAATCACGAGTTGAAAGTCGGCATGCGCGACGACCAGCTCGCCCTTCTTGTCCAGCGGCAGCGTGCGGCGGTGGTCGGTGAGCGGGTGGATGACGACGGTCGTGTCCTGGCGCGCCTCGACGATCTCGTCCAGGTAGCAGATGGCGCCGATGCGCGCGGCGGTGGTCAGCGGGCCGTCGAGCCAGCGCGTGCCGCCGGCGTCGAGCAAATAGCGGCCGACGAGATCCGATGCCGTCATGTCCTCGTTGCAGGCCACGGTGATCAGCGGCTTGCCGAGTTTCCAGGCCATGTGTTCGACGAAGCGCGACTTGCCGCAGCCCGTAGGGCCTTTCACCATCACCGGCAGGCGCGCCGCGTAGGCCGCTTCGCAGAGCGCCACTTCGTTGGCCTTGGGCTGGTAGAAGGGCTCCTGGCGGACTAGGTATTGCTGTTTTTCGGTCATCGCTTTCTCTCCATGTCGGCGGCGTCGGCAAGGTTTCCCGCCGCGGAAAAAGAAACGCCCCCGGCAAAGCGGAGGCGTTTTCCGTGGCGCGCGTGACCTTACCGGTGCGCGCCCAGTTTCTCGCGCCAGCCGGGGTACAGCTTGTCGGCGTCCTTGGGGAAGGATGCGAAGGCGCGAGCGAATTCCTTGTGCTGCTTGGCCCACTGGATCGGGTCGGCGCCGGCCTTCCAGCACTCGTAGGCCTGGCGCAGCGACTTGGCGCCGGCGGCCGGGCTGTCGATGTGGCCGTAGGAGCCGCCGCCGGCCGTGTTGATGACGTTGCCGTGGCCGAGATTCTGGAAAAAGCCGGGCAGGCGCAGCGCGTTCATGCCGCCGGAGATGATCGGCGTCGTCGGCTTGATGCCGTGCCACTTCTGGAAGTAGACCGGGCCCTGGCATTCGTCTCGTTCGATCATGTAGGCGATAATCTTGTCGTCTTCGTCGCCTTCCATCTTGCCGTAGCCCATGGTGCCGACGTGGATGCCGGAGGCGCCCTGCAGGCGGCTCATCTTGGCCAGCACAAAGGCGGTGTAGCCGCGCTTGGAACTCGGGGAGGTGACGGCGCCGTGGCCGGCGCGGTGGTAGTGCAGGTACTGGTTCGGGTATTGGCGACGGGCCGTGGTGACCATGCCGGGGCCGCCGACGTAGCCGTCGACGAGGAAGGCGAGCTTGTCGGCGTCGGGGCCGAAGGTCTCGAGCGCGAAGTCGGCGCGGGCGCACATTTCGTAGTGGTCGTCGGCCGTGATGTTCATCGAGAACAGCTTGGCCTGGCCGGTTTCGTCCTGGGCGCGCTTCATCGCGTCGTAAACCAGCGGCAGCGTCTGCTTGATCGGGGCGAAGACCTGGTTGCCCTGCGGTTCGTCGTTCTTGATGAAGTCGCCGCCGAGCCAGAATTGGTAGGCGGCCTGGGCGAAGGGCTCGGGACGCAAGCCGAGCTTGGGCTTGATGATGGTGCCGGAGATGTAGCCGCCGTCCTTGACCGGGCGGCCGAGGATGCGCCACAGGTCGGTGATGTCCTTGGCGGGGCCGTCGAACATCTGGACGACGCGGTCCGGCATGTAGAAGTCGATCATCTTGGCGTGCTCGATGTCGCCCATGCCCTGGTTGTTGCCGATCGTCAGGGTGAGGAAGGAGACCAGCATGAAGCGGCCGTCGATGACGTTGCGGTCGAAGAGTTCGAGCGGATAGGCGATGCGCATATCCTCGGTGGCTTCGTCGATGTGATAGACCAGGGCGTCGACGCCCTTGGTGAAGTCGTCGGTCGTCGATACTTCGACGTTGGTGCCGGTCGAGGACTCGGCGGCGAAATGGGCGGCGGCTTCAAGGTAGCCCGTGCCGGCCTTGGGCTTCATCTTGTAGGCGCACAGGATGTGCCGGCCAGCCCGGATCAGTTCCTCTTCCTTGAGGCTCAGGTCGGCGTAGCGGTTCGATTGATCCATTTCTTTCTCCTTTGGTGTCTAGCATGGCATAGGGCGAATGCTAGCCGCGCCAAATCATAAACAACATTCATATTTAATGATGGGCACCATAAGTCGAATGCAGAACCTCGACCTCTGCAAGAATGGTCGCTGCGAGGTCGGACAGCACGGCCACGGCGCCGGAAAAATCCTGGCCGCGCGTATAGGCGTTTGCGGTGACCAGGGTCGGAATGCCGGCGCCGAGCGCGGCCCTGAGGCCGTTGGCCGAGTCCTCGACGGCGAGGCAGTCGCCGCCGGGCAGGCCGAGCCGCTCCAGCACCCACAGGTAGATGTCGGGCGCCGGCTTCTTCGCCGGCACGACGTCGCCGGCGCCGATGACGTCGAACCAGTCAGCGGCATCGTGGGCAAGCGAGGCGCGCAGCAGCGCGGTGACGTTCTCGGGCGACGTCGTCGAGGCGATGGCGAGCTTGAGGCCGGCGGCCCGCGCCTCGCGGATCAGGTTGGCCACGCCGGGCCGCAGGGGCAGGGCGCCGCCGGCGACCAGGCGCACGTAATGGCCGGTCTTCAGCGCATGCAGCTTGCGCAGGAAGGCTTCGAAGTCGGGCCGCGCCGCCAGCTCCGGCGCCACTTGGCGGGCGTAGTGGGCCATGCGTTCCTTGCCGCCGGAAACCGCCAGCAGTTCGCCGTAGGCGCGGGCGTCCCATTGCCACGGCAGGCCGGCTTCGCGGAAAGCGGCGTTGAATGCGACGCGGTGACCGTCGCGCTCGGTATCGGCGAGCGTGCCGTCGACGTCGAAAATGAGGGCTTGCAGCATGGCCGGCAGCATAGCCGTCATCGCCGGGAGGGGAAAGTCAGGCTTTTTTATGGCGGTGATAAGATGACAACAAAAAGAAGACGGCCCGGCGGTGCCTCTGCGGCGGTCCGACAGGGAGGGGAAGATATGACGCGGATTCACGGCGGCCTCGATGCGGTCGTGCAGGCGATCCGGCACGAGGTGGTCATGGCCACCTACGCCGTGGCCTTGATCGCCGGCATGGTGCTCCTGTTCGTCAACCTGGCGGTAGGCGCGCAGCTCGGCTACGCCCCAAGCGTGCCGTTCATCGCGCTCTATGCAGCCTTCGTCGGCATCTATCCATTCCGGCGGCGCCTCGGCACGCAATGGCTCGCGGCGATACTGCTGCTCGGCCTTTACGCCGCAGCCACGCTCGGCAGCGTCATCTACGGTTTCTTCGGCAATTCGGCACCGGTATACATGGCTTTCTGCTTCGTCGCCGCCTCCTTCTACGGTATCTGGGGCGGCGTGATGGCGGCGCTGCTGGTCTTCTCCACCATGCTGACCGTGGCGCAACTCGCGCTTTCGGGCTACCTGACGTTCAATTTCAATGCCGCCGCCTTCCAGCAAAGCCCCGCGGCCTGGGCGGCGGCGCTGACGTCCTTCGCCGCCATGGCCGGGCTGGTGCTGACCCAGACCGGCCGCATGACGCAGCGCACGATCTTCCTGTTCCGCGAGCAGCGGCGCCGCCTGGCGCAACTGGCTGCGGTGAATGCCCGGCTGGAGTCCGAGATCGGCGCCCGCGCCCAGGTCGAGGAGGAGTTGCGCCGGCAGTCGACCCTGCTGGAAAACATCCTTGCCAGCCTGCCCCAGGGCATCAGCGTCTTCGACAGCCAATTGCGGCTCGTGGTCTGGAACGCGGGCATGATCGACGTGCTGGAACTGCCGCCGGAAATCGTGCGCAAGGGCGCCGCCTTCGACGACTTGATCCGCGTGCCGGCGCGGCGCGGCGAATACGGGCCCGGCGATGCCGAGGAGCACGTGCGCCGGCGGCGCGAGCTCGCCTTGCAGTTCCGGCCGCACCGCTTCGAGCGCACCCGCCCCGGCGGTCGCACCCACCTCGTCGTCGGCACGCCCTTCGGCGTCGACGGCAAGGTCGTCGGCTTCATCACCACCTATACCGACATCACCGAGCGCAAGCGCATCGAGGAGAACCTCCAGCGCAGCAACGAGGTCCTGCAGAGCATCCTCGACAACATCCCGTGCGGCGTCTCGGTCTTCGACGACGGCTTGCGCCTGGTAGCCTGCAACAAGACGTTCCGCGAACTCCTCGACCTGCCCGACCACTTGTTCGCCGAGCCGCACCCGCACTTCGCGACGCTCATCCGCCACAACGCGGCGCGCGGCGAGTACGGCAGCGAGAACGTCGACGCCGTCGTCGACGGCTTCATCGAGCGCGCGCGCCATCCGGTCGCCCACCAGTTCGAGCGCCGGCGCCCGGACGGCCGCGCCGTCGAGGTTCGCGGCGCACCGCTGCCGGGCGGCGGCTTCGTTTCCATCTACACCGACATCACCGCCCGCAAGCAGGCCGAGAGCGAACTGCTGCGGCTGCACGAACGCCTGAAGATGGCGGCGGCGACCGTCGGCATGGGCATCTGGGACTGGGACATCGACGGCAACGTCGTCGTCGCCGACCGGCGCGTGTTCGAGATCTTCGGCGCGCCGCCGACGCCGGATGGCCATTTCAGCCACTGGCTCGACCATCTGCATCCGGACGACCGCGAGCGCGTCGTCGACCAGGTGCGGAATTTCCTGCGCGGCCGCGGCATCATCGACGTGCTCGACTACCGCATCGTGCTGCCGGACGGCAAAATCCGCCATCTCGAGGTGCACACCCACGTTACGCGCGACGCGAGCGGGCGGGTGACGCGCGCCGTCGGCGTCGACCTCGACATCACCGACAAGAAGCTGGTGGAAGAGCACATCCAGCATCTCGCCCACCACGATCCGCTGACCGGCCTGCCCAACCGCATGAGCCTCGAAGTGCGCCTCGACCAGTCGATGGCGGAGGCACGCCGCAACGGCAGCAGCGTCGCCGCGATCTTCCTCGATCTCGACCATTTCAAGACCGTCAACGACACGCTCGGCCATCCCGTCGGCGACCTGCTGCTGATCGAGGTCGCGCACCGGCTGCGGCAGGCCGTGCGCGCCTCGGACACGGTGGCGCGCCTGGGCGGCGACGAGTTCGTCATCGTCCTGCCCGGCCTCGAGACGCCGGACATCGCGACGACGGTGGCCGGCAATATCCTGTCGGCCCTCGGCCAGCCCTACGCGATAGAAGGCCATCGCCTGCACAGCTCGTCGTCGCTCGGCATCGCCCTCTTCCCGCAGGACGGCGAGGACGTCGGCACGGTGATGAAGTTCGCAGACACGGCCATGTATCACGCCAAGTCGAACGGGCGCAACAACTTTCAGTTCTTCTCGCGCAGCATGAACGAGGCGGCGATGGACCGGCTGGAGGTCGAGCGCCTGCTGCGCGAAGCGCTGCAGCACGACCAGTTTCGTCTCTACTACCAGCCGCGGCTGGATATGGCGGGCGGCGTCACCGGCGTCGAGGCGCTGATCCGCTGGGACCGGCCCGGACTGGGCATCCAGGCGCCGGCGCTGTTCATTCCCATCGCCGAAGAGACCGACCTCATCAACCAGGTCGGCGCCTGGGTGCTGACGACGGCGTGCCGCCAGTTGCGCGCCTGGCTCGACTCCGGCCGCACGCCGCCGCCGCTCGCCATCAACCTTTCGGCGCGGCAGTTGCGCCAGCCCACCCTGCTCGGCGACGTCGCCGCGGTTCTGCGGCAGACGGGGGTTCCGCCGGGACTGCTCGAGTTCGAAATCACGGAGAGCGTGGCGATGGAGAACCCGCAGAAGGCGACCCTGCTGCTCCGCGAGCTCAGGGCCATGGGCATCGTCCTTGCCATCGACGACTTCGGCAC
>DAIEEM010000238.1 GCA_027325905.1 Rhodocyclaceae bacterium | reverse complement strand
CGAGCACGCGGTGATCGTGACCCTGCTCGACGACTCCTTTCTCGAGGACCTGAACAGCACCAACGGCACCTACGTCAATGGCCAGCCGATCAAGAAGTGTGTCCTGCGCAACGGCGACGTCATCGAACTGGGCAAATACCGTCTGAAGTATTTCAACGACGCGCCGCCGGCGCCAGCGTCGGCGGCGCCACGGCCGGCGCCGACGCCGCGGCGGCGGCGGGCGGCGGCCCCTTGAAGCCGACCTGGGTGTCGCCCATGCCCTTGTTCTCGATCTGGTCCGCCGTCTGGCGCGCCATGTCTGGACGCAGCACCATCGTCTTCTCGAAGTCGGCCGGTGCCGCAGCCTGCTGCGGCACTTCGTTCACGTACTTGATCCGGTACTTGCCCAGTTCGATGACATCGCCGTTCTGCAGGAAGTGCTTTTCGACCGAATGGCCGTTGATGAAGGTGCCGTTGGTGCTGTGCAAGTCCTCGAGAAAGGAATCGTTGAGAATCGTCACCACTACCGCATGCTCGCCCGAGATCGCCAGGTTGTCGATCTGGATGTCGTTGTGCGGCTTGCGCCCGATGGTCATCCGCTCCTTGGCCAGGGGGATTTCCTTGAGCACCATGTTCTCCATGCTGAGAATCAGCTTCGCCATCGTGTCTTCCTCAACGCACCGTCCCGAACCAGGCCAGGAACCGGGCCCACCATCCGCCCAAGCCGCGCCGGGGGGCCGGGAACGATTCCTTGATCCGGACAAGGATAACCGAAACATTGTCGCGTCCGCCGTTGTCGTTCGCCATTTGCACCAATTGCATCGCGCAAAGTTCGAGATTGACGGCAAGCGCCTGCAAGGTCATGGCGATTTCCTCGTCCTCGACCATGTCGTTGAGGCCGTCCGAGCACAGCAGGTAGATGTCGCCCGGCTGGACGTCGTAATCGCGGATCTCGGGCTCCACCACCGGGTCGATGCCCAGGGCGCGGGTCACCAGGTTCTTGTTCTGCGAATGCCGCGCCTGCTCCGCGGTGATGATGCCGCCGTCGATCTGCTCCTGCAACAGCGAATGGTCGCGCGTAACCGGGCCGAACGCCTCGCCGCGCAGGCGGTAGAGGCGCGAATCGCCGATATGGGCGACGGTGACGGAATTATCGTGGAACACGGCCGTCACCAGCGTCGTGCCCATGCCCGCATATTGCGGCTGGCTCTGCGCCGCCTGGTAAATGGCGCCGTTGGTGCGGGCGATTTCCGCTTCCAGGACGACGTGCGCCCAACTGCGGCCGTCGGCTTCGACGCGGAAAGGCTCGCGCTCGGCGAAGGACTTCGCCAGCGCGCCGCCGAGGAGCGCGGTGGTCATGCCGCTCGCCACTTCGCCGGCGTTGTAGCCGCCCATGCCGTCGGCGAGGATGGCGAAGCCCGCCGCAGCATCGGCGAAGACGGCATCTTCGTTGTGCGACCGCAGCATGCCCTTGTCGGACAGCGTTGCGACTTCCAGTGCCTTGCTCAGGTCCATTTCTCGTCCTTAGATGCCGATGACCGCGACCTTGTCGGACGGCCGGCGCGACGCCATGCCGATGCCTAGATCGAAGGCCTTGCGTTTCGGGCTCTGCGGCCCCCGATGGCGGGGCCGCGCGCCAGCGGCAATTCTTGCAGCCGGGCTGCGCCCAGTCAAATGTTTTGGTTCCGGCGCAACGCCCGCGCACACCGGGTTTCAGCCTACCCTGAAACTTCGCCGCGCGGCGTATTTTATGCTGCCCGCAACAATGGCGTTCGCCATCAGTACGGCAACTCGACGCCGCGTCCCTGCTCGCGCGCCAACGCCAGCAACCGGCGGGCCACGGCCAGATCCTGGATCGCCATGCCCTGCGATTCGAACAGCGTGATGTCCGTCGCCGCGCCGCGGCCGGGCCGCATGCCGGCGATCACCTCGCCCAGCTCGACCAGTTGGCCCTCCGCCAGCCGCCCCTTTTCCAACGCCGGCAGCAAGTCGCCGGCTTCGCGCAGCGCCGTGGCGCGGCTGTCGACGCAAACGCGCGCCGCCCGCTGCACCGCCTTCTCGTCGATCTCGCGGCGGATCAGCGCATTGGAACCCGCCGCCGTGACATGCACGCCGGCCTCCAGGCTGTCGCCGGCAAACAACGGCGTCGCCGCCGAGGTGATGGTAACGACGACGTCGGCGCCGCGCACCGTCTCCTCTGCGCTCGCCGCCGGCAGCATCTCTACGCCGAGGCGGCGCGACAGCGTTTCGCAGAACGCGCGGCGCTTTTCCGCGTCGCGCGAAAACACCTTGACGCGGCGGATCGGCCGCACGCGGCACAGCGCCTCGATCTGGCTGCCCGCCTGCCAGCCGGCGCCGAACACGCCTGCCGTTGCGGCATCTTCGCGCGCCAGCCATTTCGCCGCGATGCCGCCGGTTGCGCCTGTGCGCATCATGCCCAGGCGGTCGGCCTCGATAACCTCCGAGAGGCTGCCGGTGGCCGCATCGAACAGATGGACGAGAAAGCGGGCGCCGGCGCGCGACGTCGTATAGGCCTTGTAGCCGAACACGCCTTCGTCGAGCAGCGCGCCCTGCAGGATGTGCAGCGCCGCCGTCGGCATGCGCGTGCGCTGCCTTGGCACGTCGATGGCGCGTCCCTGCGCATGGGCGGCATGGACGGCTTCCACCGCCGCCAGCGCCATGTCCATGGTCAGCATTTCCTCGACATCGTGCTCGGTCAGGTACAGGGCCATCGTTCCATCCTCCAAGAAAATCAAGCAAGGCTTGATTTCGTGCGGGCTCGCCAGCAGCAGGCGTTACGCCGAAACAAAAAAAGCCGCGCGGGCTTGCGCCGACGCGGCTTTCCAAGACCGGCGCAAGCTTACTTCAACAGCGCCTTCAGCAGCTTGCCCATTTCGGACGGATTGCGCGTCACGGTGAAGCCGCACTCTTCCATGATGGCGAGCTTGGCGTCCGCCGTGTCGGCGCCGCCGGAGATCAGCGCGCCGGCGTGGCCCATGCGCTTGCCGGCCGGCGCGGTGACGCCGGCGATGAAGCCGACGATCGGCTTCTTCATGTTGGCCTTGCACCAGCGCGCGGCATCGGCTTCGTCGGGACCGCCGATTTCGCCGATCATGATCACGGCGTCGGTGTCGGGATCGTCGTTGAACGCCTGCATGATGTCGATGTGCTTGAGGCCGTTGATCGGGTCGCCGCCGATGCCGACCGCCGACGACTGGCCGAGGCCGATCTCGGTGAGCTGGGCGACGGCTTCATAGGTCAGCGTGCCGGAACGCGACACCACGCCGATGCGGCCCTTGCGGTGAATGTGGCCGGGCATGATGCCGATCTTCACTTCGTCCGGCGTGATGAGGCCGGGGCAGTTCGGGCCCAGCAGCAGCGTCTTCTTGCCGCCCTTGGCCTCCTTCTGCTTCATCTTGTTGCGCACCACCAGCATGTCGCGGACGGGGATGCCTTCGGTGATGCAGATGGCGAGGTCGATGTCGGCCTCGCAGGCTTCCCAGATCGCATCGGCGGCGCCGGCGGGCGGCACGTAGATGACGGAAACCGTGGCGCCGGTCGCCTGCTTGGCTTCCTTGACGGAAGCGAAGATCGGCACGTCGAAAATCTTCTCGCCGGCTTTCTTGGGGTTCACGCCGGCGACGAAGCAGTTCTTGCCGTTGGCGTACTCAATGCACTTTTCGGTATGGAACTGGCCGGTCTTGCCGGTGATGCCCTGGGTGATGATCTTGGTGTCTTTGTTGATGAGAATGGACATTGTCGGTTCCCTTACTTCACGGCCGCGACGATCTTGGTCGCGGCGTCCGCCATCGTATCGGCGGCAATGATCGGCAGGCCGGATTCGGCAAGGATCTTCTTGCCGAGGTCTTCGTTGGTGCCCTTCATGCGCACCACCAGCGGCACGGACAAGTGCGTTTCCCTGGCCGCGGCGACGATGCCGGTGGCGATGGTGTCG
>DAIEEM010000236.1 GCA_027325905.1 Rhodocyclaceae bacterium | reverse complement strand
CTCCGGCAGGCGCTTGCCGATGGCCGCCTCGTCGTGGGGCTGCCGGGCGACCAGCGTGCCGTCGGCAAGGTAGAGCGAAATCGGATCGATGCCGTCGAAACTGATCGAATGGTAGAGATCCTCGAGGTAGCCGAGGTCGAGACCCACGGCAATGACGCCGGCGAATTCGCCGCCGCGGCCGTTGAGGCGCCGGCTCAGGTGCAGCGTCCAAATGCCGCTGACGCGGCCGCGAAGCGGTGAACCGATGAAAAACCCGCGTTGCAGATGGTCCCGTTGCACGACGAAATATCTGCGGTCGGCGACCGAGATGCCTTCGGCCGGGAAGCTCCGCGAACTGCTCACGACGCGGCCGTCGGCAGCGACGACGAAGAGGCCCCTGATCTGGGGCATGCCCGAAACCCGGTCGCGAAGCATGTTATGCACGGCTTCGCCGGTCAGCGGTTTGCCGCGCGCGGCGAATTCCGCCAGGTTCGTCTGCGCCGTCTGCAAGACCAGATCGGCGTTCTGGATCGAGCGCGTCGTCTGTTCCGCCAGGATATGGCTCAGGCTGACGGTTTCGCCGCACGCGTGGGCGAGGTCCTTGACGCGCAGATTCCACAGCAGCAGTGCGATAGAGACCATCATCGTCAATATCGCCAGAGCCGTCAGGATGACGACTGCACCCGCGGGTCGGATTCGCCACTGCATAGGGGACGGATTCTGCCCGATTCGGCGGCGAAAACGGCGGCAGCGGCGTTATTTTGTGTGGCGCAACAAGTTTTCACATGGCGCAACCGCGCCGCTGCGAACGACATCAAAAAAATTATTTGCTGCATTGCGTCGAAGTTTTTATACTTGGGCCCTCACGAACATGCGAGGAGCGCAACTCTTCGCATGCCCACATCCGGGCCGGCGCTAAACCGCTTGCCTGCCAGTAGGCCGGAACCAACTTCCGGCCGCGCCGTGAGGGGTTTCCTGGCCCGCGCCCGCAAGGCGCCGGCAGGTTTCCCCGCCAAACAGTTTTCGAGCTTGTCGCGTACGGCCGCGTGCCTCCTCTTTTGGCGCGCCGACGTCGGCGACGGTATCGCGCATGCGATGGACAACCTACGGACAGGGCATCATGAAAGCAAAAGCGAAAAAGGCGAAGTACCCCGGCATCCCCAGCGTCATCCACGGCAACGGCGCCGTTGCCAACGTCATGGGCCACGTCTGCGGCGGCGTGATCGGCTACCCGATCACGCCTTCTACCGAGATTTCGGAAATCTACGAAGCGCTGCGCGCCGACGGCGGCCTCAACGTCTGGGGCAAGCACCCCTTCTTCTTCAGCCCGGAAGGCGAGCATTCGGCGCAAAGCGGCGCGCTCGGCGCGGCGCTGACGGGCGGCCAGTACATTTCCAACGCCTCGTCCTCCCAGGGCATCCTCTACGGCCTCGAGTCGCACTACGTCACCGTCGGCAAGAAGGTCGGCGGCTTCGTGCTGCAAGTGGCGGCGCGCGTCGTCTCCAAGCACTCGCTCAACGTCATGGCCGGCCATGACGACGTCTATGCCCTGCTTTCTTCCGGCTATACGGTCCTGTTCGGCGCCAATCCGCAGGAAGCCGCCGACCTGGCGGCCATTTCCTACCGCGTCGCCTCGCTCTCCTTGATACCGGTCGCCAATGCCATGGACGGCTTCGCCACCAGCCACATGCTTTCCGAAGCGCTGGTGCCCGAACCTGAGCTGCTCAAGGAATACCTCGGCGATCCGGCCGGCCGCATCCCGTGTCCGACCGTGGCGCAGGAACTGCTGCACGGCGCCAAGGGACGCGTCTTCCAGTTGAAGCACCAGTACCTGGCGCGCAACCGGGACAACATCGGCGCCGAGAACCTGAAGCAGCTCGAAAGCTA
>DAIEEM010000223.1 GCA_027325905.1 Rhodocyclaceae bacterium | reverse complement strand
ACCCGGATGCACGGCTTCGGCGCCGGTCTGCTTGTAGGCGGCGATGATCTTTTCCGCCACCAGGTAGGATTCCTTCGACGGCGCCGGACCGATGCAGACGGCCTCGTCGGCCATCGAAACGTGCATGGCGTCCTTGTCGGCCTCGGAATAGACGGCGACGGTCAGGATGCCCATCTTCTTGGCCGTCCTCATGACGCGGCACGCTATTTCACCGCGGTTGGCAATCAGTATTTTCTTGAACATTTTCCTATTCCTCCCCGGCGATCACAGCGGAATGTTGCCGTGCTTACGCCACGGATTTTCGATCTTCTTGTTTCTCAGCATCACCAGGCTGCGGCAGATGCGCTTCCGCGTCTCGTGCGGCTGGATGACGTCGTCGATGAAGCCGCGCGCGCTGGCGACGAAGGGGTTGGCGAACTTGGCCTTGTACTCGGCTTCCTTGGCGGCGAGCTTGGCCGGATCGCCCTTGTCTTCGCGGAAAATGATTTCCACCGCGCCCTTCGGCCCCATCACCGCGATCTCGGCGGTGGGCCAGGCGAAGTTCACGTCGCCGCGCAGGTGCTTGGAGGCCATCACGTCGTAGGCGCCGCCGTAGGCCTTGCGCGTGATGACGGTGATCTTCGGCACCGTGCATTCGGCGTAGGCGTAGAGCAGTTTGGCGCCGTGCTTGATGATGCCGCCATACTCCTGCGCCGTGCCCGGCATGAAGCCCGGCACGTCGACGAAGGTGACGATGGGGATGTTGAAGGCGTCGCAGAAGCGCACGAAGCGGCCGGCCTTGATCGCCGACTTGATGTCCAGGCAGCCGGCCATCACCAGCGGCTGGTTGGCGACGATGCCGACGGTCTGGCCTTCCATGCGCGCAAAACCGATGACGATGTTCTTGGCGTGGTCGGTCTGCAATTCGAAAAAGTCGCAGTCGTCGACCACCTTGATGATGAGTTCCTTGATGTCGTAGGGCTTGTTGGGGTTCTCCGGCACCAGGGTGTCGAGGCTCATGTCGAGGCGGTCGGCGGCATCGGCGCTCGGTCGGATCGGCGACCTTTCCTTGTTGTTGAGCGGCAGGTAGTTGATGAAGCGGCGCAGCATCAGGAGCGCCTCGACGTCGTTCTCGAAGGCGAGATCGGCGACGCCGGACTTCGAGGTGTGCGACACGGCGCCGCCGAGTTCCTCCGCCGTCACTTCCTCGTGGGTCACGGTCTTCACCACTTCCGGGCCGGTGACGAACATGTAGGAGGTGTCCTTGACCATGAAGATGAAGTCGGTCATCGCCGGGCTGTACACCGCGCCGCCGGCGCAGGGACCCATGATCAGCGAGATCTGCGGAATAACGCCGGAGGCCATGACGTTCCTCTGGAAGACGTCGGCGTAGCCGCCGAGCGCCGCCACGCCCTCCTGGATGCGCGCGCCGCCGGAGTCGTTGAGGCCGATCACCGGCGCGCCGACCTTCATGGCGTGGTCCATGACCTTGCAGATCTTCTCGGCGTGGGCTTCGGAGAGCGCGCCGCCGAAGACCGTGAAGTCCTGCGAGAAGACGAACACCATGCGGCCGTTGACCGTGCCGTAGCCGATGACGACGCCGTCGCCGGGCACCTTTTGGTCGGCCATGCCGAAATCGTTGCAGCGGTGCTCCTTGAACATGTCCCACTCTTCGAAGGTGCCTTCGTCGAAGAGCAGTTCGATGCGCTCGCGCGCCGTCAGCTTGCCCTTGGCATGGTGGGAATCGACGCGCCGCTGGCCGCCGCCGAGGCGGGCCAGCTCGCGCTTGGCGTCGAGTTGCTTGATTATGTCTTGCATGGATATTTCTCCACTTCCCTAAAAAAATCGGTTCAGAAGGTTCAGCAGGCGGTGCGCCGCCGCGGCGGGCGTGGCGGTCCCGGATGTCACGGCGCGGGTCAGTTCGGGCAGGGCGGCCTGCACGCCCGGATGGGTGCGGAAGCGGCTGCGCAGGCCGGCGTCGATCAGTTGCCACATCCAGGCCAGCGCTTGCCGGCGCCGCCGCGCCTCGATCTCGCCCGCGGCGCCCAAGGTCCGGCGATAGTCTTCGACGACCTGCCAGAACTCCGCGATGCCGGCCTTTTTCGCGGCGCTGGTTTTCAGCACCGGCGGCTGCCAGTTGGGCGAGGCCGCGTGCAGCATGGACAGCGCCGAGCGTATCTGCGCCGCGGCCAGCTCCGCTGCGCGCGGATCGATGTCGTCCTTGTTGAAGACGACGATGTCGGCCAGTTCGACGATGCCCTTCTTGATCGCCTGCAAATCGTCGCCGGCGTTGGGCAATTGCAGCAGGACGAAGACGTCGGTCATGCCGGCCACCGCCGTTTCCGACTGGCCGACGCCGACGGTTTCGACGACGACGACGTCGAAGCCCGCCGCCTCGCAGACCAGCATCGCCTCGCGCGTCTTTTCGGCGACGCCGCCGAGCGAGCCCGACGACGGCGACGGCCGGATGAAGGCTTCGTCGCGCTGCGCTAGCAGCTCCATGCGCGTCTTGTCGCCCAGGATCGAGCCGCCGCTGACCGACGACGACGGATCGACCGCCA
>DAIEEM010000122.1 GCA_027325905.1 Rhodocyclaceae bacterium | reverse complement strand
GCCTGCGCGTCTCCGAGGAAGTGAAGATCTACGAGAAGCTGATCGCCAACTCCTCGCTGGGCGACGCGCCCTGCGCCCCCGACACGATGCGCATGATGGCCCAGTTCGCGGTGCTGTCGCGCCTCAAGGAGCCCGAGAACTCGTCGATCTACTCGAAGATGCGCATCTACGACGGCGAGAACCTCAAGGACACGGACCCCAAGGCCAAGTCCTACCAGGAATACCGCGACTACGCCGGCGTCGACGAGGGCATGACCGGCCTGTCCACGCGCTTCGCCTTCAAGATCCTGTCCAAGGTATTCAACTTCGACCACCGCGAGGTCGCCGCCAACCCGGTGCACCTTATGTACGTGATCGAGCAGCAGATCGAACAGGAACAGTACGCGCCCGAGATCGAGCAGCGCTACCTGGCCTTCATCAAGGAGTACCTGGCGCCGCGCTTCACCGAGTTCATCGGCAAGGAAATCCAGACCGCCTACCTCGAATCCTACTCCGAGTATGGCCAAAACATCTTCGACCGCTACGTCACCTACGCCGACTTCTGGATCCAGGACCAGGAATTCCGCGACCCGAACACCGGCGAAATCCTCGACCGCAACGCCTTGAACGACGAACTGGAGAAGAACGAGAAGCCCGCAGGCATCAGCAATCCCAAGGACTTCCGCAACGAGGTGGTCAATTTCGTGCTGCGCGCCCGCGCCAAGAACGACGGCCGCAACCCGGCGTGGACCTCCTACGAGAAGCTGCGCGCGGTGATCGAGAAGAAGATGTTCTCCAACACCGAGGAGCTGCTGCCGGTGATTTCGTTCAACGCCAAGGCCAGCGCCGACGAACAGCGCAAGCACAAAGACTTCGTCAACCGCATGATGGCCCGCGGCTATACGGAGAAGCAGGTCAGGCTGCTTTCGGAGTGGTATCTGCGCGTACGCAAGTCATCCTGAGCGGCGATCGGGCCGGAACGATCCAATCGGAGAGAGAGGGAACGATATGGTGGAAGTCCGCATCGTCGATCGACGCTTCGACAGCAAGAACAAGAGCGCCGTCAACCGCGGCCGCTTCATCCGACGCTTCAAGAGCCAGATCAGCAAGGCGGTGGCGGAAGCGATCAGCAGGCGCGGTATCGCCGACATCGACAACGGCGAGAAGATCGGCATCCCGGCCAAGGACATCTCCGAACCCCAGTTCCGCTACGGGCGCGGCGGCGTGCGACGCGACGTGCTCTCGGGCAACGACCAGTACCACAGCGGCGACGAACTGGAGCGCGCCGGCGGTGGCGGGTCCGGCGGCAGCCAGGCCAGCCAGGACGAAGGCACGCACCAGGACGACTTCGCCTTCCATCTCTCGCGCGAGGAATTCCTCGACATCTTATTCGAAGATCTCGCCTTGCCCAACCTGGTCAAGACCCAACTGACGCGCATCGATGAGTTCAAGCGCGTGCGCGCCGGATATACGCAAAGCGGCGTGCCCACCAATATCAACATCGTGCGTTCCCTGCGCGGCGCCGCCGGCCGCCGCATCGCCGTCGGCTCGCCCTACCGCAAGGACCTGCGCGCGGCACAGGAGCGGCTGGAACGCCTGGAAGCCTGCGGCGACGGCGACACGCGCGAAGCCCAGGAATTGCGCCGCGAGATCGCCCGCCTGCTGCGCAAGATCGAGCGCGTGCCCTTCCTCGACACCTTCGACCTGCGCTTCAACAATCGCATCCGCATCCCGGCGCCGTCGACGCAGGCCGTCATGTTCTGCCTGATGGACGTTTCCGGTTCCATGGACGAAGAGAAGAAGCAGGCGGCCAAGCGCTTCTTCATGCTGCTCTACCTGTTCCTGCGGCGCACCTACCAGCACATCGAGGTGGTCTTCATCCGCCACCATACCCAGGCCTTCGAAGTCGACGAGGACGAGTTCTTCCACTCGCGCGAATCGGGCGGCACGGTCGTCTCCAGCGCGCTCGAATTAATGCACGAGATCGTCGCCGAGCGCTACTCCTCGCGCGTCTGGAACATCTACGGCGCGCAAGCCTCCGACGGCGAGAACTGGGACAGCGATTCGCCGCACTGCCGCGAAGTCCTCCACGACGCGATCTTGCCCTACGTGCAGTACTACGCCTACATCGAGATCACGGCCGTCGAGCCGCAGAACCTCTGGCACGAATACGCACGGGTGCGCGACGCCTATCCCGAACGCTTCGCCATGCAGCGCATCGCCGGACTGCCGGACATCTACCCGGTGTTCCACGACTTGTTCCGCAAGCAGTTGGCCTGACCGAGCAGACCCGCGCACCATGGCGAAAAGGAAAAACAAGCCGATCTCCACCCAGTCCGACTGGACCTTCGACCTGATCGCCCGCTATGACGAGGAGATTGGCCGCGTCGCGCGCCATTACCGCCTCGACTGCTATCCGCACATCGTCGAGCTCATCACGGCGGAACAGATGATGGACGCCTACGCCTCGGTCGGCATGCCGGTCAACTACCACCACTGGTCGTTCGGCAAGCACTTCCTCGCCACCGAGACCGGCTACCGTCGCGGCCAGATGGGCCTGGCCTACGAAATCGTCATCAACTCCGATCCCTGCATCGCCTACCTGATGGAAGAGAACACGATGATGATGCAGGGGCTGGTCATCGCCCATGCCGCCTACGGCCACAATTCCTTCTTCAAGGGCAACTACCTGTTCCGCACCTGGACGTCGGCCGACTCCATCGTCGACTACATGGTGTTCGCGCGCAATTTCATCGCCGAGTGCGAGGAGCGCCACGGCGAGGAGGAAGTCGAACGCCTGATAGATTCCTGCCACGCCCTGCTCAACGTCGGCGTCGACCGCTACAAGCGGCCGCCGAAGCTGTCGCTGCAGAAGGAGAAGGAGCGCCAGAAGGAGCGCGAGGAATACCTGCAATCGCAGGTGAACGACCTGTGGCGCACCTTGCCGGCGCGCCCCGACGACGACGCGGACGAGCCGACGGCGCGCCGATTCCCCGCCGAGCCCGAGGAGAACCTGCTCTATTTCTTCGAGAAGAACGCGCCGCTGCTGGAACCCTGGCAGCGCGAGATCGTGCGCATCGTGCGCAAGATCGGCCAGTATTTCCTGCCGCAACGCCAGACCCAGCTCATGAACGAGGGCTGGGCCAGCTTCTGGCACTACACGCTGCTCAACCACCTCTACGACGAAGGCCTGCTGTCCGACGGCTTCATGATCGAATTCCTGCAGTCCCACACCAACGTCCTCTACCAACCGCCGTACAACAGCCCGCACTACAGCGGCATCAATCCCTACGCGCTCGGCTTCGCCATGTGGCGCGATCTGCGCCGCATCTGCGAAGCGCCGACCGCCGAGGACCGCGAGTGGTTCCCCGAGGTGGCGGGCAGCGACTGGCGCGAGACCCTGGAGTTCGCCATGCGCAACTTCAAGGACGAGAGCTTCATCGCCCAATACCTGTCGCCCAAGCTGATGCGCGAGTTCCGCCTGTTCGCCGTCGTCGACGACGACCGCCGCGACAAGATCCAGGTCGATGCGATCCACGACGACCAAGGCTACCGGGCCTTGCGGCAGCGGCTCTCCGATCAGTACAACCTCGGCAGACGCGAGCCCAACATCCAGGTATGGAACGTCGATTTCCAGGGCGACCGTTCGCTGACGCTGCGGCACTTCCACTACCAGCGCCGCCCGCTGGGCGAAACCCGCGACGAAATCCTCAACCATATCGCCAGCCTCTGGGGCTTCCCGGTGCGCCTCTAAGAGCAGGACGAGCACGGCCAGGTGCAGATGGTGAAAGAACTCCTGGTCGACCGGCGCCGCGCGCGCTGATCGTCGGTCATTGCGGTTTCCCAATGAGGGTGTCCATCATGATCAAACATCAGACCGAATACGTCTCCGAATTTACGCAGTTCATGAACGAGTTCCTGGCGCAACATCCCGAGGTCGTCTCAGACCAGCATCGCGGCCGCGCCATTTACTGGGACAAGCAGGTGAATCTTGCGGCGCAGGAGGAAGCCTTGCGCGACAGCGTTCCGGTCGACGGCTACTATTATTTCGGCAATCCTGCCCCGCATTGATTCGTCTCGTTTGCGACGGGAGAACGGAGATGAAACGGCTACTGAAAGCCATCCTGCTGATGCTTCCGGCCCTGCCCGCGAGCGCCGAACTGGACATCGGCGCGCCGGCGCCGGATTTCACGACGCCAGCATCGCTGGGCGGCAAGGTGTTCGAGTACAGATTGTCTACCGCCCTCGAGAACGGCCCGGTGGTTCTCTATTTCTATCCCGCCGCCTTCACGACGGGCTGCACCATCGAGGCGCACGACTTCGCCGAAGCCGTGGACCAGTTCAAGGCGCTCGGGGCGACGGTGATTGGCGTCTCGCACGACGACATCACGACCCTCAACCGCTTCTCGGTCAGCGAATGCCGCAGCAAGTTCCCGGTCGCCGCCGACGCCGACCAGCGCATCATGAAGGCCTACGATGCCGTGCTGCTGGGCTTTACGCGCTACGCCGATCGCACCTCCTACGTCATCGCGCCCGACGGCCGGATCGTCTATCGCTACACGGCGATGAACCCCGACAAGCATGTGGAAAACACCCTGGCCGCGGTGCGCAAGTGGGCCGCAACGGCGCAGCCCGTCAGGAGGCGTCCGCCTTCGCCAAGATAAGGCGGCTGCGCGACGGCTTGCGGAGCCTGGCGTACGAGGCGCCGCGCGTACGGCGGATCGGCGCGTCCAGCGCCGCCACGCTGGTCTCGCCCGATAGAAAACGACGGATCTTCATCGCATCGAGGAAGCGCGCCGATCCCGCTTTGGCGTTGAGCAGCACCATGATCACGGTGCGGCCGGCGGACTGCAGCCGCATCAGCAGGCAGCGGCCGGCGGGCGTCGTCGTGCCGGTCTTCGACAGCAGGATGTCCCAGCCCTGTTGGCCGACCAGGCGATTGGTGTTGTGGTACTGGACGGCGCGGCCATCGACGTCGACGACGTCGCCGCTGTCCGTCGTGATGCGCGCGATGTCAGGATACTGCGCCGCCGCTTCGACCATCTTGACGAGATCGGCGGCGGTCGAGCGGTTGTTGGCGGAAAGTCCCGTCGGCTCCTCGATGCTGGTGTGCGTCATGTCCAAGGCCGCCGCCTTGGCTCGCACCGCGTCGAGGAAGGCGTCCATGCCGCCGGGATAGGCGCGCGCCAGGGATTCCGCGGCGCGGTTGTCCGAGGACATCAGCGCGAGTTGCAACACGATGCGGCGCGGCAGCGTGGCGCCGACCGGCAGGCGCGAGCGGCTGCGCCGTTTCGTCCGCACGTCCGGGGCTTCGATGCTGATGGGCTCGTCCATGTCCGGGCTGGCGTCGAGCACGACCATCGCCGTCATCAACTTGGTAAGCGACGCGATCGGCACCGTGGTATCGGCGTTCCTTGCGAACAGCACCTGGCCGCTGCCTTCTTCGACCACCAGCACGTGCTTCGATGTCAGCGGCCCCGCCGCAGCAGCCGCCACGTAGCCGGCCAGGACGGCGACGAAGAGATGTTTCCTAAGCATGGCGAGACTCCCCGGTGAATTTTTTACTATGGGGAACAGGGTCTCGGTTCCGCAGCGAAACAGCCACTGTCGCCGGCGCCCGACAGTGCGGGCGGCGGGCGCCTGGCAACATCAGATCATTCCCACTCGATGGTCGCCGGCGGCTTGCCGGAGATGTCGAAGACCACGCGGTTGATGCCGCGCACTTCGTTGATGATGCGGTTCGAGACCTTGCCGAGCAGGTCGTAGGGCAGT
>DAIEEM010000119.1 GCA_027325905.1 Rhodocyclaceae bacterium | reverse complement strand
ATGCCGCTGCAATCGAGCCCGGCGTCGGGGTTCTTGCCGCCGAAGCGGTAGCCGGTCTCGACCAGGCCCAGCGCGAAGATCACGACGTCCTCGGCTTTGGCGGAAAGCGCCGGCGCCGCCGCGTCGGCCGCGTCGTGCTGTCCGGCCAGCGGCGCCGGCGCCTGCGTCAATGACGGCAGCATGCCGCAGCCGGCCAGCGCCAGGGACGCGCCCAAGGCGAAACCGGAGCGGGTGCTGAGGCTGGAGGCTTTGCGGCGCATGAAACAATTTTCTTCCGGTAGACTCGAACGCCATGCGCCGAAAAACGGGAGAAAAAGCCATGCAATTGAAGGATGCCAGACTGCTGCGCAGCCGTGCCTACATCGCCGGCGACTGGGCCGACGCCGACGGCGGCGCCGCCTTCCCGGTGCGCGATCCGGCCAGCGGCGAGACCCTCGCCAGCGTACCCGACATGGGCGCGTCGGACACCCGCCGCGCCATCGCCGCGGCGGACCAGGCCTGGCCCGCCTGGCGCGGCCTCACGGCGAAGAAGCGCGCCGCCGTGCTGCGCGGCTGGTACGAGCTCATCGTCGCCAACGCCGACGATCTCGCCGCGCTGATGACCGCCGAGCAGGGCAAGCCGCTCGCCGAGGCCCGCGGCGAAGCGATCTACGCCGCCAGCTTCGTCGAGTGGTTCGCCGAGGAAGGCAAGCGCGCCTACGGCGACACCATGCCCAGCCCCGACGCCAAGACGCGCATCGTCGTGCTCAAGCAGCCGATCGGCGTCTGCGCCGCCATCACGCCCTGGAACTTCCCGGCGGCGATGATCACGCGCAAAGTCGCGCCGGCGCTCGCTGCCGGCTGCACCGTCGTCGTCAAGCCGGCCGAGCAGACGCCGCTGACCGCCCTGGCGCTGGCCGAACTCGCCCACCGCGCCGGTTTCCCGCCCGGCGTGTTCAACGTCGTCACCGGTTCGGCCGCCGCGGCCGCGGCGATCGGTGCCGAACTGACGTCCAACCCCATCGTGCGCAAGCTGTCCTTCACCGGCTCCACCGAAGTCGGCCGCCTGTTGATGTCGCAGTGCGCGGCGACGGTGAAGAAGGTGTCGCTGGAACTCGGCGGCAACGCGCCCTTCATCGTCTTCGACGACGCCGACGTCGATGCCGCCGTCGCCGGCGCCATGGCGAGCAAATACCGCAACACCGGACAGACCTGCGTCTGCGCCAACCGCATGCTGGTGCAGGACGGCGTCTACGAGGCCTTCGCCGCCAAGCTCGCGGCGCAAGTCGCGGCGCTCAAGGTCGGCGCCGGCACCGAAGAGGGCGCCACGCAGGGTCCGCTGATCGACGAGCAGGCGCTGCTGAAAGTCGAGGCGCACATCGCCGACGCGCTGGCGAAAGGCGCGCGCGTCCTCGTCGGCGGCAAGCGCCACAGCCGCGGCGGCACTTTCTTCGAACCGACCGTGCTCGCCGACGTCACCGCGGCGATGCGCTGCGCGCGCGAGGAAACCTTCGGCCCGGTGGCGCCGCTGTTCCGCTTCAAGACCGAGGCCGACGCCATCGCGCTCGCCAACGCCACCGAATACGGCCTCGCCGGCTACTTCTACAGCCGCGACATCGGCCGCGTCTGGCGCGTCGCCGAAGCGCTCGAATACGGCATGGTCGGCGTCAATACCGGCGCCATATCCAACGAAGTCGCGCCCTTCGGCGGCGTCAAGCAATCCGGCATCGGCCGCGAGGGCTCGAAGTACGGCATCGAGGAATACCTCGAGATCAAGTACGTCTGCATGGCGGTGTAGGTTGCCGTGTCGCATGTTCGGGGAGGGGCATCGCCTAGGCCCGCCCACAACAGGGAGAATACGTGATGCAATCGAAGGAACATTGGGAACGTGTTTACGCGACGAAGCCAGCCGACGGCGTCAGTTGGTTCCAGGAACATGCCGAGCAATCCTTGCGTCTCATCCAGGGCACCGGCGTGCCGCTCACGGCGTCGGTCATCGACGTCGGCGGCGGCGCTTCCACGCTGGTCGACGACCTGCTGCTGAGCGGCTATTCCTCGCTCGCCGTGCTCGATCTTTCCGCCGCGGCGCTCGCCGCGGCGCAAAAGCGCCTCGGTGCAAGGTCGGCTGCGATACGCTGGATCGAGGCCGACGTAACTCGCGCCGCGCTGCCGGCCCAGGCCTACGACATCTGGCACGACCGCGCGGTGTTCCACTTCCTCACTTCTGCAGACGACCGTCATGCCTACGTCGAGACGGTGCTGCGCGCGGTCAAGCCCGGCGGCCACGTCATCGTCGCCACTTTCGCCGAAGACGGGCCGACCCAATGCAGCGGCCTGCCGGTCATGCGCTATGCGGCCACCGACCTCCACGCCGAATTCGGTGCGCCCTTCACCTTGCTGCGCCACGAGAAGGAAGAGCACCGCACGCCGACCGGCGCGGTCCAGAAGTTCATTTACTGCTACTGCCGCAAGAGCGCGTCGTGAAGTCGAAAGCCGCCGTTTAGACGTGCCGGGCGTCATGCGCCGATCCGCGCTCCTTGCGCGTAACATGCGTCCGCACACTCAGGAAACGAAAAGATGACGACGACGATGCTACTGCGCCTGATGCTGGCGGGCGAAGCCCTGTTCTACGCGCTGATCGTGCGCTTGCTCTGCGGCCTCGACTGGCCCGCCGCGGCGATCGCCTTCGTCGTCGTCGCCATGGCGCTGTGCGGCCGTGCCTTTCTCATCCTCGCCACCTACGTCGTGGCCCACCTGTTCCGCAGCCCGGTGCCGCCGGCGCAGCGCGCCGGTCCGTTCGCCCTGCTGCGCATGGCGCTCGCCGAATATGCGGCATTCATAGCGCTATTCACCGTGGTGCAGCCGTTCGAGAGCCTCTTCCTCGGCGCCGACCGGCTAACGCCGAACGCGGCGGGGCGCCTGCCGCTGCTGCTGGTGCACGGCTACCAGTGCACCCGCGGCTTCTGGCGCTGGCAGCGGCGGCGCCTCGAACGGGCCGGCTGGACCGTGGCGACGCTGAATCTCGATCCGGTCTTCGCTTCCATCGACAGCTACGGCGCGCAGCTTGGCCGCCGCATCGAGGAAGTCTGCGCCGCGACCGGCGCGCCGCAAGTCGTCCTCGTCGGCCACAGCATGGGCGGGCTGGCGGCGCGCGCCTACTTGCGCGCCCACGGCACGGCTCGCGTCGCCAAGCTCGTCACGCTCGGCACGCCGCACCGCGGCAGCCGCCTGGCGTTGCTGGGCAGCGGCCCCAATGCGCGCCAGATGGAACCGGAAAGCGCTTGGCTGGCGGCGCTGAACGCCCCCGGCGCGGCGCCGCTGCCGGCCGACACGGTCGCGGCCATGAGCCCCTACGACAACTACGTGATGCCGCAGGACGGCGCTGCGCTCAACGGCGCACGCAACGTCGCCATCGGCGCCGTCGGCCACCTGGCGATGGCCTTCGCGCCGGCCGTCACGCGCTTCCTGCTGGCGGAACTGGCGCGCACGGAAGTGCTAAGCTGACGCGCTCATCGTCTGGGGCGCCCGGCATGGAAAAGAAACCCAAGCGCAGGACACGCGAACGCATCCTCGAGGCGAGCCTGGCACTGTTCAACGGTCTGGGCGAGCCGAACGTCACCACTTCGGCCATCGCCGACGAGCTCGACATCAGCGCCGGCAACCTCTATTACCACTTCCACAGCAAGGACGAGATCGTCGGCGCGCTGTTCGAACAGTTCGAGCACGACATGGCGGCAAAGTTGGCGACGCCGACGCAGCGCGCCGTGCATGTCGACGACATCTGGCGCTTCCTGCGCCTGCTGTTCGAGATCGTGCGCCAGTACCGCTTCATCTACCGCGACCTCTCCGACCTCGTCACGCGCTACCGCATCGTCGAGACGCACTTCAAGCGCATCATCGGCTACCAGGTCAAGTCCGCGGCGGCGATCTGCGAAGGCCTCGTCGCCCGCGGCGAGATGCGCGCCAGCAAAGAGGAAATCGACACGCTGGCGGTCAATGTCATCGTCGTCGTCACCTACTGGCCGGCCTTCGACTACGTCTGCGATCCGCGACGCCGCGACGCCGGCAACGACTTCGACCGCGGCGTCTTCCAGGTCATGGCGTTGGCCTCGCCGTTCCTGGTGGGCGAGGCGCGCGAACGCCTGCGGCAGTTGTCGCGCGACTACGTCGGCGGCGGCACTTGAGTCCGGGCTAGCCTTTGGCCGCGACGCGCCCGTCGCGTTCCTGGCGGCGGCGATCCAGCCACCAGGCGAACACCGGCAGCAGGACGAAGGACCCCGGCAATATCATGATGAACAAATAGGGCGACAGGTGGGCGATGGCGCGCAACTGCGCATACAACTCGGTGCGCTCGGCGCGCGACCAGGTGCCGCCGTTGCGGTGTTTCATCAACAGCGGCATGAAACCACGAATCTTCACGAGCTCGGCGAGGATGGCCGTCTGCTCGCGCTTCTGCGCATCGAGGATCTTGTGGGCGAGGCGGGGCGGCACGCGCTTGCCGGCGGCGGCAAAGTGGCGCGACGCCGCTTGCGTCTTGGCGCGGTCGGGAAAGCGCAACGTCATTGCTCGCGGCGGCGGCTTTCGAGCCAGGCGCGCACGCGACTCCAGGTCTGCCATACGACGACGCCGCGGCGCGCCCAGCGGAACACGATGCGCGGCCGCGCCACCGCCAGGGCGGCGCCGGCAGCCACTGCCACTTCGGGATGGCGCCGCAGCCACAGTGCGCCGGCGCGCAGCGTGTCGCCGGCGGCGAGCCACGGCGCCAGGCCGGCGCCATGGCCGGCCAGTTCGGCGCGCAGTTCGGCGCTGCGAAATTGCAGGCGCTGCTTCTTGAGCGCAAGGTCGACCGCTGCGTTGCCTCCGGCCGCAACCTGCGGTTGCTTAACGTTCGCTGCGCTCACGTCAGCCTACGCCGAAACTTCGTTTTCATTCGCGGCGCTCGAGCGCGGCACGATCCTGCGCGAGTTCGGCCAGGCTGGCGTCGAACAGCCGCGACGGCGTGCGCGCCAGGCGCAGCGCGGACGCCAGCGCCAGCGCGCCGGCGCCGAGGAACAGCGCGGCGCAAACGCCCAGCGCCAGCAGGC
>DAIEEM010000105.1 GCA_027325905.1 Rhodocyclaceae bacterium | reverse complement strand
ACGACGGCAGCCCCTTCGTCGGCCGCGGCAGCATCCTCTTCGACTACGCTGCGGCCGTGGGCATGACCCACTTCGGCACCTCGGCGAAGTTCATCGACGCCTGCGCCAAGATCGACCTCAAGCCGCGCGAAAGCCACGACTTGAAGACGCTGCGCGCCCTGTTCTCGACCGGCAGCCCGCTGGTGCCGGAGGGCTTCGACTACGTCTACGCCAGCATCAAGGACGACTTGCAATTGGCGTCGATCTCCGGCGGCACCGACATCATTTCCTGCTTCGTCGGCGGCAACCCGATCGGCCCGGTGTATCGCGGCGAAATCCAGTGCGCCGGGCTGGGCATGGCCACCGACGTCGTCGACGAGCACGGCATCCCGGTGGTAGGCGCCAAGGGCGAGCTGGTGTGTACGCGACCCTTCCCGGTGATGCCGCTTTGCTTCTGGAACGATGCCGACGGCAGGAAGTACCGCGCCGCCTACTTCGAGCGCTTCCCCGGCATCTGGTGCCATGGCGATTTCGCCGAACGCACGGCGCACGACGGCTTCATCATCTACGGCCGCTCCGATGCCACGCTCAATCCGGGCGGCGTGCGCATCGGCACCGCGGAGATTTACCGCCAGGTCGAGAAGCTGCCGGAAGTCGTCGAAGCCCTGGTCATCGGCCAGGACTGGCCGCCGGGAAACGGCGGCGACGTGCGCGTCGTGCTTTTCGTCAAGCTGCGCGACGGACTGACGCTCGACGAGGCGCTGATCAAGCGCATCAAGGACACCGTCCGCGAGAACACCACGCCGCGCCACGTGCCGGCGAAGGTCGTGCAGGTAGAGGACATTCCGCGCACCAAGAGCGGCAAGATCGTCGAACTGGCGGTGCGCAACGTCGTGCACGGCGAGCCGGTGAAGAACCTCGAGGCGCTGGCGAATCCCGAGGCGCTGGCCTGGTTCCGCGACCGCGACGAACTCAAGAGCTAGGCGGGCCCGGCGTCTAGGCGTCGTCGACTGCCGTGGCGTCGCAATCGCAGCCCTTGCCGGCGGCGATGCGATAGGCGAACCAGCGGGCGGCGCGGCCTTCCCAGCGTCGCGGCAGCCTGCCGAGGTAATGTGCCGGACGCGCGGCCATGCCGCAGCGGTAGCGCGCCGCGGCCCCATCCCATTCCAGCGCTGCGCACGAGCCGCCGCCGCGCGGCAGGAACACCCAGGCCATCGGGCAGCGCTCCGCCGCGCAGCACATGCCGCAGCCGTTGCAGGGTTCGCCCGCCGCCGGCTTGGGCGGTGCGCCGGCGTGCAGGATCAAGGTCTGGATCATTTGTCGAATCTTAGGCGCGGGACGGCCTTCTTCCCCGCGTGCGCCGGCGCCTTGCCGTCGGCGCTGGTCTCGACCAGGAAGCCGGCGTCGCCGTCACGGGCGAGGGCGTCGCGCAGGGCCGGCAGGGTCTCGCGCAACGTCTGCGCCAGCGTCCACGGCGGATTGACGACGAACATGCCGCTGCCGTGCATGCCGAAGCCGTCGGCCGCCGGCGCGCAGACGGTGAGCGCGACATTCACCCAGTCGTCGGCGAGCTTCTTGAGCTTTTCCGGCAGCTCCCTGGCGTCGCCGCGCTGCAACTGCGGATACCAGACGGCGAACATGCCGGTGGGGAAGCGCGCCAGGCCTTCCTTGACGGTCATCACCGTGCGCAGGTAGTCGCGCTTGTCCTCGAAGGCCGGGTCGATCAACGTCAGGCCGCGCCGCGGCGGCGGCGGCAGCACGGCCTTGAGTTCGAGGAAGCCGTCGGCCTGGCCGATGGCGACGCGGCGCTCGTCGTCGGGGAAGTCGTGGGCGAAGTTCTCGCGCAGCAGCTTGTTGTCGGTGCCGTGCAGTTCGAACAGGCGCAAGCGGTCCTGTGCGCGCAACAGGCGCATGGCGACGTAGGGCGAACCCGGATAGCGCCTCAGCTTACCGTCGGTGTTGAAGGAGTTCACCACGGCGACGTAGTCGGCCAGCGGCGCCGGCAAGTCGTCGCGCGCCCACAGGCGGTCGATGCCGTCAGCATGCTCGGCGTTCTGCGTCGCGTAGCCCTTGTCGAGCGCGTAGCAGCCGGCGCCGGCATGGGTGTCGACGAGCCAGTAGGGCTTGTCCTTCTGGTTGAGGTAGCGCAGCAGTTGGACAAGCACGAAGTGCTTGAGGACGTCGGCGTGGTTGCCGGCGTGGAAGGCATGGCGATAACTGAGCATGGGCGAGGCGCGATGCGGGCGAAGGGCGCCACGTTACCATGCGCGGGAAATAAAAATGCGGGCGGCACGGTGCCGCCCGCATACTCCCGGCAGACAGGAGGAGAGCTTAGAAGAAGCCCAGCGCCTTCGGGCTGTAGCTCACCAGCAGGTTCTTGGTCTGCTGGTAGTGGTCGAGCATCATCTTGTGCGTCTCGCGGCCGATGCCGGATTCCTTGTAGCCGCCGAAGGTGGCGTGCGCCGGATAGGCATGGTAGCAGTTGGTCCACACGCGGCCGGCCTTGATGCCGCGGCCCATGCGGTAGGCGGTGTTGCCGTCGCGCGTCCATACGCCGGCGCCGAGGCCGTAGACGGTGTCGTTGGCTAGGCTAAGCGCGTCGGCTTCGTCCTTGAAGGTGGTCACGGCAACGACGGGACCGAATATCTCCTCCTGGAAGATACGCATCTTGTTGTGGCCCTTGAATATCGTCGGCTGGATGTAGTAGCCCTCGCTGAGATCGCCGCCCAGCTTGGCGCGGTCGCCGCCGATCAGGCAGGTGGCGCCTTCCTGCTTGCCCAGCGCAAGGTAGGTCATGATCTTGTCCATCTGCATCTGCGAGGCCTGAGCGCCCATCATCGTTTCCGTGTCGAGCGGATTGCCATGCTTGATGGCCTTGACGCGCGCCAGCACGCGATCCATGAACTTGTCGTAGATCGACTCCTGGATCAGCGCGCGCGACGGGCAGGTGCAGACTTCGCCCTGGTTGAAGGCGAACAGCACCAGGCCTTCGATCGCCTTGTCGAGGAAGTCGTCGTCCTGCGCGGCGACGTCGGCGAAGAAGACATTGGGCGACTTGCCGCCGAGTTCCAGCGTCGCCGGGATCAGGTTGCTGGCGGCCGCCTGGGCGATGCTGCGGCCGGTGGCGGTGGAGCCGGTGAAGGCGATCTTGGCGATGCGCTTGCTGGTGGCCAGAGGCATGCCGGCTTCACGGCCGTAGCCGTTGACGATGTTGAGAACGCCGGGCGGCAGCAGGTCGGCGATCAGTTCGACCAGCACGAGGATGCTGATCGGCGTCGATTCGGCCGGCTTCAGCACCACGCAGTTGCCGGCGCCGAGCGCGGGCGCGAGCTTCCACGCCGCCATCAGGATCGGGAAGTTCCACGGGATGATCTGGCCGACGACGCCGAGCGGTTCGTGGAAGTGGTAGGCGATGGTGGTCTCGTCGATCTCGCTGATCGAGCCTTCCTGGCCGCGAAGCACGCCGGCGAAGTAGCGGAAGTGGTCGACCGAGAGCGGGATGTCGGCGTTGAGCGTCTCGCGGATCGCCTTGCCGTTGTCGACGGTCTCGGCGTAGGCGAGCAGTTCGAGGTTGGCTTCGATGCGGTCGGCGATCTTCAGCAGCACGTTGGAACGCTCGGTCGGCGAGCTGCGGCCCCATTTGTCGGCGGCGGCGTGGGCGGCGTTCAGCGCGAGTTCGACGTCCTCGGCGCCGGAACGCGCGGCCTTGGTGTAGGGCTTGCCGGTGATCGGCGTGATGACGTCGAAGTATTCGCCCTTGACCGGCGGTACCCACTTGCCGCCGATGAAGTTGTCGTACCTGGACTTGAACTGGACCTTGGCGCCGGCGGCGCCGGGTGCGGCGTAGAGCATGGATGTCTCCTCGGAGTTATGAAAGGCTGTGTGCGGCCCGACGGGCCTGCCGCTTCTTTGCAGGAGGCGTGCCATGCGGTAGGAGCGCGCAAGTAACTGGCGCACAAGGGATGTTCCGCGACGCCGCAGGGCTTGCTGTCACGGCCTGCGCTGTGTCGATGCGGCGCACTGTCCCGAAATGACACAGGTCGCGGCGATTCGGCCGCCTTCCTCTTGCGGACGGGACGCGAAACCTTATACTGGCCGGACAAAACAAGGGTGCCCAGGGAGACGCCCGACGCCGGAGGAGACGAGGATGGCCTTTACCACCAGGGGCGCCGACGCAGCCTTGCGTCATGCGCGCCATATGCTGCTCGAACGCGGCGATTTTCCTGCGGGACTTGTGCACGACCTGGTCGCGCGCTCCTGGCGCCGCAGCCGGGACGCCGGGCTTGAGCCGATCGGCCGCCTTGCCGACGTGCCGCGCCTCGATGCCTTCGAGCTCGCCCGCAACACGGAGCGCCAGCAGGACCTGATCGCCAACGCGCGGCCGGTGATGGAGTACCTGCATTCGCAGACGCGCGACTCGGGCAGCATGGTCATTCTCGCCGACGAGCGCGGCATGCTGCTGCAGGCGCTCGGCGACGCCGACTTCCTTACGCGCGCCGAGCGCGTGGCGCTGATGCCCGGCGCTTCGTGGAGCGAGCGCCACCGCGGCACCAACGCCATCGGCACGGCGCTGGCCGAAGGCGCGCCGCTGGTGGTGCATGGCGGCGAGCACTATCTCGAGCGCAATGGCTTCCTCACCTGCGCCGCGGCGCCGATCGTCGCGCCCGACGGCCGCCTGCTCGGCGTGCTCGATATTTCCGGCGAACAGAAGAGCCGCCATCCGCACACCTTCGGCCTGGTGCGCGCGGCGGCGCAGATGATAGAGAATC
>DAIEEM010000083.1 GCA_027325905.1 Rhodocyclaceae bacterium | reverse complement strand
GACGCCGAAGCCATCGCCCAGCGCCTCACCGAGACCCTGCCGGCGGGCGTTGCCGAGGCGCCGCCGGCCGCGGTGACGAACCCGGCGCAGCAGACCATCCGTGTCCCGCATCCGGCGACGCAGAGCCACGTCCTCATCGGCCTGCCGGCGCTGAAGCGCGGCGACCCGGACTTTTACGCGCTTCTCGCCGGCAACTACAGCCTCGGCGGCGGCGGCTTCGTCTCGCTCCTGATGAAGGAGGTGCGCGAGAAGCGCGGCTATGCCTACAGCGTCTATTCGTACTTTTCGCCGCGCAAGCTCGAAGGGCCGTTCCAGATCGGCCTGCAGACCAAGCGCGCGCAGGCCGATGCGGCGCTCAAGGTGGCGCGGGACGTGCTCGACGACTTTCTCGCCCACGGCCCGACGCAGCGGGAACTCGCCGCGGCGAAGCAACACCTCATCGACAGCCTCGCCTTGGGCGTCGACAGCAATGCCAAGCTGCTCAACTACGTCTCGGTGATCGGTTTCTACGGCTTGCCGCCGACCTATCTCGACGACTTCCCGGCCAAGATGCGGGCGGTGACGGTCGCCGACGTGCGCGCCGCCTTCAAGCGCCACGTCGATCCGCAGCATCTCGTCACGGTGATCGTCGCGACCGACGAGAAGTGACCGACGCAGCCTAGATGTCCCGCATCCGCATCACCGGCGGGCAGTGGCGCAGCCGGCTCGTCAAGGTCGCCGACGCGCCGGGCCTGCGGCCGACCCCCGACAGCGTGCGCGAGACGCTGTTCAACTGGCTGGGCCAGGATCTCGCGGGCCTCGATTGCCTCGATCTCTTTGCGGGCAGCGGCATCCTCGGCTTCGAGGCCGCGTCGCGCGGCGCCGGCCGCGTCACCCAAATTGAGCAGGATCAACGCGCTTTCGCCGCCTTGCGGCAGAATGCGGCGGCGTTCGACTGCGATCGCCTGGAGCTTATCCGCGCCGATGCGCTAAAATTCCTCGCTTCGAGTGTGGCGACGGGACGCAAGTACGATCTCGTCTTCCTCGATCCGCCCTACCGGCAGCAGTGGCTGGAGCGGATTGCGCCCCACCTCGAAGCGCTGGCGAAGCCGGGCATGCGCATCTACGCCGAGGCCGAATACCTGCTGGACGGATTGGCGGCGTGGCGTACGGTGAAGCGGGGCAAGGCTGGACAGGTCTATTACCATTTGCTGGAAAGAGTATGAGCACCAACGTAGCGGTCTATCCCGGCACTTTCGATCCGCTGACGCGCGGCCACGAGGATTTGGTGCGCCGCGCCGCGAAGCTGTTCAAACGCGTCGTCGTCGGCATCGCCGCAAGCCAGTCGAAGCGGCCCTTTTTCACGCTAGAAGAGCGGGTCGACATCGCCCGCGAACTGCTCGCCGCCTATCCGAACGTCGAGGTGCATGGCTTCGACTGCCTGCTGATGGATTTCCTGCGCGCCCAGCATGCCAGTGTGATCGTGCGCGGTCTGCGCGCGGTGTCCGATTTCGAGTACGAATTCCAGATGGCGGGCATGAACCGCAATCTCTACCCCGACGTCGAGACGGTGTTCCTGACGCCCGGCGAGCAGTACATGTTCATCTCGGCGACGATGGTGCGCGAAATCGCGTCCCTCGGCGGTGATGTTTCGAAATTTGTCCAGCCGCTGGTGGTCGAACGGTTGGCGGATAAACTTAATCCCCGATAGACAAGGAAACAGTCATGGCCCTGATCATTACCGACGAATGCATCAACTGCGACGTGTGCGAGCCCGAGTGCCCGAACAACGCCATTTCGCAAGGCGACGAGATTTACGTCATCGATGCGAGCAAATGCACAGAATGCGTCGGCCACTTCGACACGCCGCAGTGCCGCGAAGTCTGCCCGGTCGATTGCATTCCGCAGGATCCCGCCCACGTCGAAACGCACGACCAGTTGATGGCGAAGTTCACCAAGCTGACGGCAAAATAATCGTCCTATCTTTGGCAGCGCGGGCAGAAGTAGGTGCTCCGCTGCCCCTGGCGTATCGCCCTGATCGTCGTCCCGCAAGCCGGGCAGGGCAAGCCTTCGCGATCATAGACGCGATGGCGCGTCTGGAAACAGCCGAGTTCCCCGTCCGCATGGGCGAAATCGCGCAGGCTGCTGCCGCCGGCGGCGATCGCCGCGCGCAGCGTCTTGCGGATCGCCGGCACCAGTCTTTCCAGCCGTTCGCGCGAGACGCGGCCGGCGGCGCGGCGTGGATCGATGCCGGCGAGAAACAGGCTTTCCGACGCATAGATGTTGCCGACGCCGACGACAACATGGGCGTCCATCAGGCACGGTTTGATCGCCGCCTTGCGGCCGCTCAAGGCCGACCCCAGCCGTTGCGCCGTGAATGCCGGCGACAGCGGTTCCACGCCCAGGGACGCGAGCAGCGGGTGTGCGAACGGATCGCCCTCGATCCAGAGCATCGCGCCGAAGCGGCGCGGGTCGCGCAGGCGCAGCGCGGTGGCGCCGAAGACGAGGTCGACATGGTCGTGCTTTTCCGCGGCCTGGCCTGCCTTCACCAGGCGCAGGCTGCCGGACATGCCCAGGTGCACCAGCAGGTGGCCGGCGCCAAAACGAAGTTTCGATGAAGACTCATGCCCGCTTGCGGGCGTGACGACGGAACTAAAATCGAACAGCAGGTATTTGCCGCGCCGCCGCACCGCGAGCAGGGTCTTACCGGCGAGGTCGCCGGCCGCCGGCAGCGGGTAGCGCAAAGCCGGGACGCGCAGCACGACCTGCGTCAGGCGGTGTCCCGTCAGCGCTGGCGCGATGCCGCGGCAGGTGACCTCGACCTCGGGCAGTTCAGGCACGTCGAGAGGCTTGCGAAACTGCTAACATGGCACCATTGTATTTGAACGCCTCCTTCCGTATCGTCCTCCCTATGAAGCTGCGACTCTTCGCCATCCTCCTGTTGGCATGTTTCGGTGCCGGCATGGCCCACGCCGACGACCCGGCTGCAGTCGACGACGACGCGGCCACGGCGGTAGCCGCCGCCCGCCTGCCGAAGATCGAGCTGACGTCGCAATTGCTGCACGAGTTTCTCGTCGCCGAAATCGCCGGCCACCGTGGCCAGATGGCGCTTGCCGTCGGAAATTACCTCGATCTCGCCAAGGAGACGCGCGATCCGCGCGTCGCCAAGCGCGCCGCCGAAATCGCGCTGTTCGCCCGCCAATACGACGACGCGCTCGAGGCGGCGCGCATCTGGGCCGCCACCGATCCCGATTCGGCGGCGGCGCGCCAGATGCTCGCCAGCCTGCTTGCGGCCGGCGGCCACAGCGAAGAGCTTGCCGCGAACATCGCCAAGATGCTTGCCGGCGCCGGGCCGGACATCGGGCCGGCGCTGCTGCGCCTGAATCGGGTCTTCGCCCGCAGCACCGACAAGGCGGCCGTCCATCGGCTCATCGACGAAGTCACGGCGCCTTACCTGGACCTCGCCGAAGCGCATTTCGCCCGCGCCGTCGC
>DAIEEM010000020.1 GCA_027325905.1 Rhodocyclaceae bacterium | reverse complement strand
TTCCATGTTCTTGCGATGCAATTCGCTCAGTTGCTCGTTCTTCATGGCCGGTACTCCCTCTTCTGGTGACGTACGGACCATTGTAACGTACCATCGGCGGCCGGCAAGAAACTCCGACCGGGATCGAAACCCCGGCTGGATATGTGGCTTTCGGTATTCGTCATGCCGGACGGTTGAGTACGCGTCCTAGCGCCTCCTCTCTGTTTTCGTAAAGATGTGGTGCCACGCGGCGGCGCTCAAGCGCCGCGCCGAGCTTCATGCGCAGGAAGGTGCTCGACGTATAGCGCGTGACGTCGAGGTAATGACGCTCGACGATGCCCTTGACCATGCCGATGTAATCGTCCACGAGTTCGGACGCGATGTCGAAGCGGTCGTAATTGACGATGGCATATACTTTGTGTCCGACCGGGACGAGGCGCGACTCCACGGCTTGGCGGATGCGCTCGATATCCTCTTCGCTACGCACCGAGAGACCGGCGAAATCGACGTAAAAGATGTTGCCGACGGCGTCGTAGCCGAACCGGTCGGCGAGCGGGCGCGCCAGCATGCCGGGACGCAGGTTCATCGGCTCGTCGCGGAAGATGCGCTCGTCCATCGGCGCCGGCTCGCCGCGCATGACCGGCGTGAAGGCCATGCGTGCGAGGATGTCCTGCTGCAGGTCGACGCCGGGTGCGATTTCCGTCAGCTCCAGGCCGTCGGGGCCGAGGCGGAAGACGCAGCGCTCGGTGATGTAGAGCACGGTTTTGCCGCGCTTGGCCGCTTCGACGCCGCTGAAGGTGCGGTGCTCGACGTCGGCGACGAATTTCATCGCCTTGCCGTCCCGCAGAATCCGGAGCTTGCCGCCATCGACCGCGACCTCCAGGTCGCCGGCCGCGAAGGTGCCGACGAAGACGACCTTCTTGGCATTCTGCGAAATATTGATGAAGCCGCCGGCCCCGGCCAGCCGCGGGCCGAACTTCGAGACGTTGAGGTTGCCGGCGCGGTCGGCCTGGGCCAGGCCGAGAAAGGCGATGTCGAGGCCGCCGCCGTCGTAGAAGTCGAACTGGCTCGGCTGGTCGATGATGGCTTGCGTATTGGCGGCGGCGCCGAAGTTGAGGCCGCCGGCGGGGATGCCGCCGACGACGCCGGGCTCTGCGGTCAGCGTCATGAGGTCGAGGATGCGTTCCTCGGTGGCGACGGCGGCAACGCCTTCCGGCATGCCGATGCCGAGGTTCACGACGGCGTTCGGGGCGAGTTCCAACGCCGCGCGGCGCGCGATGATCTTGCGCTCCGACATGCCCATGACGGGGATGGCCGAGAGCGGCACGCGGATCTCGCCCGAGAACGCCGGGCTGTATTGCTCGATGAAGGTCTGCATGTGGTACTCGGGCTTTTCCGCCACGACCACCGCGTTTACGAGGATGCCGGGAATCTCTACCTGGCGCGGGCTCAGCGTGCCGCGTTCGGCGACGCGCTCGACCTGGGCGATGACGATGCCGCCCGAGTTGTGCGCGGCCATGGCGATGGCGCGCGCCTCCAGCGTCAGCGCTTCCTTTTCCATCGTGACGTTGCCGTCGAGGTCGGCGGTGGTGCCGCGGATGATGCCGACGTGGATCGGGAACGCCTTGTAAAACAGGTATTCCTCGCCGTCGATTTCCATCAGCCGCACCAGGTCTGCCGTGGTCTTCTCGTTGAGCTTGCCGCCGCCCAGGCGCGGGTCCACGAAGGTACCGAGCCCGACGCGCGTCAGCGTGCCGGGCTTGCCGGCGGCGATGTCGCGGTAGAGATGGGTGATGACGCCCTGCGGCAGGTTGTAGGCCTCGATGCGGTTGGCCGCCGCGAGCTGCTGGAGCTTCGGCACCAGGCCCCAATGGCCGCCGATGACGCGGCCGACCAGCCCGTCGTGGCCGAGGTGGTTGAGGCCGCGCTCCTTGCCGTCGCCCTGGCCGGCGGCATAGACCAGCGTCAGGTTGCGCGGCCGGCCGAGGCCATGCAGGTCGCCATTTTCTCCTTCGAGAAACAGGGCTTCGAGGGCGACGGCGATGTTCTCCGGAAAGCCGATGCCGACGAAGCCGCCGGTGGCGACGGTATCGCCGTCGCGGATCAGGCGCACCGCCTCGCGGGCGGAGACGATCTTGCCGGTGTCCGAGGCGCGCAGTTCCGCCGCGGCGGGATTAAGCGAGAGGGGCATGGCGGACGCTTCCTGGCGTTGTCGGCAACCGCGCCGCTCAAACGAGGCCGGTCAGGTAGAACGTGGCGATGACGACGAACACCGCAGAGGTCTTGATCGCCGTGATGGCGAAGATGTCCTTGTAGGCGACGCGGTGGGTGAGCCCGGTGACGGCCAGCAGCGTGATGACGGCGCCGTTGTGCGGCAGCGTGTCCATGCCGCCGCTGGCCATCGCCGCGACGCGGTGGAAGACTTCGAGCGGGATGCCGGCGGCCTGGGCGTTCTGGATGAAGGTGTCGGCCATCGCCGCCAGCGCGATGCTCATGCCGCCCGAGGCCGAGCCGGTGATGCCGGCCAACGACGTCACGGTGATCGCTTCGTTGACGAGCGGATTGGGGATGGCGGTGAGGCCGTTGGCGACGACCAGGAAACCCGGCAGTGCGGCGATGACGGCGCCGAAGCCGTATTCCGATGCGGTGTTCATCGACGCCAGCAGCGCGCCCGCGATCGCCGACTTGGAGCCCTCGGCGAACTTGGCAATCACGGTGCGGCCGGAGAAGACGAAGACCGCCAGGATGCCGACCAGCAGCGCTCCCTCGACGGCCCAGATGGCGGCGATCTTGGAGACTTCCTGCACCACCGGCGCCGCCTTGCCGACGACGGCGGGAACGAAGGAATGCGACTTGCCGTAGAACTCGGGGATGGTGCGCGTGAATATCCAGTTCATCACGCCGACCAGGATCAGCGGCAGGATGGCGACGACGGGATTGGCCAGCTTTTCGTGCTCGAAGGGTTCGGGCTCGTTGACGAGGTTGGTGCCGTAGCCTTCGCCCGCAGCGGCGGCTTGGCGGCGGCGCCATTCGAGATAGCTCAAGCCGGCGACGATGATGAATGCGGCGCCGATCGTTCCGAGCACCGGAGCGGCGTAGATGTTGGTCTTGAAGAACGTGGTCGGAATGATGTTCTGGATCTGCGGCGTGCCCGGCAACGAGTCCATGGTGAAGGTGAAGGCGCCCAGCGCGATCGTTCCCGGAATCAGGCGCTTCGGGATGTCGCTTTGCCGGAACAATTCGGCGGCGAAGGGATAGACGGCGAAGACGACGACGAACAGCGATACGCCGCCATAGGTGAGGAT